>JADGRM010000083.1 GCA_017880945.1 Gallionella sp.
TCCGCGCCGATGATAGTGTGGATTACCCATGCGAAAGTAGGTCATCGTCAGACTCCTTCATAAACGACAACGCCCTCTCTTCGAGGGCGTTGGCGTTTGTGGAGCGCAACCAAGGACGGTAGTGTGCTCACACAGGTGTTATCATTAAATTTGGATTGACGCTGTATTCATTGCTGCACATAATCGTCCACAACCACTTCACGCCAAGTTCGTCATGACCGTTATTCGCCAACAGGATTTTATTGATAGCATTGCAGGAGCGTTGCAATTTATCTCTTATTATCATCCTTCTGACTTTATTCATGCATTGGCGGAGGCATATCGGGCTGAGCAATCACCTGCTGCCAAAGATGCAATGGCCCAGATTCTGACAAATTCTCGGATGTGCGCACAGGGGCATCGACCGGTCTGCCAAGATACCGGTATCGTGGTGGCATTTGTGCGGGTGGGTATGGCGGTGCGCTGGGATGCAATGCTGGACATCGTGGAGATGGTGAATGAGGGGGTGCGCAAGGCTTATCTCGATGCGGATAATCCGTTGCGGGCTTCCATCGTGGCCGATCCTGCAGGTAAACGAAAAAATACAGGAGACAATACACCTGCAGTAGTTCATGTCGAGTTGGTACAGGGTGATAAGGTTGATGTACGTATCGCTGCCAAGGGCGGAGGTTCAGAAAACAAGGCGAAGATGGAGATGCTCAATCCTGGCGACGATATCGTCGAATGGGTGTTGCGGCGCGTGCCAGAAATGGGTGCCGGGTGGTGTCCACCGGGAATGTTGGGCATCGGAATCGGAGGCACGGCGGAAAAATCCGTGCTGCTGGCCAAAGAGGCGTTGATGCAGTCCATCGATATTCATGAATTGAAAGCACGTGGTGCACAGAATCCTCTCGAAGCAATGCGCATCGAGCTATATGACAAGATCAATGCACTGGGAATTGGTGCGCAAGGTCTGGGCGGATTGGCCACCGTGTTGGATGTGAAGATTCTGGATTATCCGACTCACGCTGCATCCAAGCCGATTGCGATTATTCCCAACTGTGCGGCTACGCGCCACATACATTTTCAACTGGACGGTAATGGAGTGGCGCAGTTCACGCCGCCCAAACTGGAAGATTATCCTGATGTGCATTGGCATCCGACGGAGGATGCGCGGCGCGTCAATTTGGCAACGATAACGCGTGAGGAAATTAAGCGTTGGCAGCCTGGCGAGACTGTGTTGCTGTCAGGAAAGCTGTTGACAGGACGTGATGCTGCGCACAAACGCATCACCGAGATGTTGGCGCGCGGCGAGAAATTGCCGACTGGCGTGGATTTTACCAACCGCTTCATTTATTATGTCGGGCCGGTTGATCCGGTACGCGATGAGGTCGTTGGGCCCGCTGGGCCGACTACTGCGACACGCATGGATAAGTTCACAGAAATGATGTTGGCGCAGACTGGTTTGATAGGCATGATCGGTAAGGCCGAGCGCGGCAAGGCTGGAATCGAAGCAATCAAGAAGCACGGTGCAGTATATTTGATTGCCATAGGCGGTGCGGCTTATCTGGTGTCCAAAGCAATTCGCAATGCGAAGGTTATCGCGTTTGCTGACTTGGGCATGGAAGCGATTTACGAATTTGAAGTCGAGAATATGCCGGTAACTGTTGCCGTCGATGTTCGAGGGCGTTCGGTGCATGATATTGGTCCGGCGGAATGGCGCAAGCGTATTGGGATGATTCCGCTACGTGAAGTTTAGCAACAAATTTTCGGAAGCTTTGTAGAAACCTGGCGAGCATGCGACACAGAAATTCGAGCGCACCGTAGCTTATGCAAGGCTTTCAATGAATTGGCGGGTCTCCCCGCATTGCAGCGTAGTGAACCTGGTCAGGTCCGGAAGGAAGCAGCCACAGCTACATACTGCAAGTGCCGGGGGTAAGGCTCGCCTCCTATTTGGTATGTGGAGCGGCAATGAAAAAGATCGTTACCAAAAAATATCCAATGATGATTTCGATAAGCCGAAGCAAAGCATCAAGCACAGTTGGGTTCATTTTGGCCTTAATTCCTAACGCGGTGTAACTTGTCAGCCACAACAGTCCTTGCACGCAAATGGCGTCCCAAGACCTTCGCGCAACTGGCGGGGCAGGAGCACGTGGTTCGCGCACTCAGCAATGCTCTCACACAAAATCGTCTGCATCACGCCTATCTGTTCACCGGCACGCGAGGTGTCGGCAAGACCACCATCGCGCGCATTTTTGCCAAGTCGCTGAATTGCGCAACCGGTATCACCGCCACGCCATGCGGAGAATGCAGTGCCTGCAAGGAAATCGACAGCGGACGTTTCGTTGATCTGATAGAGCTGGATGCCGCGTCCAACACGCAGGTCGACAATATGCGCGATCTGCTGGAAAGTGCCCTGTACGCGCCGAGCAGCGGACGCTTCAAGGTATACATCATCGACGAAGTGCATATGCTTTCCAAGTCAGCCTTCAACGCGATGTTGAAGACGCTGGAAGAGCCACCCGGGCATGTGAAATTTATTCTCGCTACCACCGACCCGCAAAAAATTCCTGTCACGGTGTTGTCGCGTTGCCTGCAATTTAACCTGAAACAGCTGCCGCCGGGTTTGATCGGGAGTCATTTGCAATATGTATTGGAGCAGGAGCAAGTCGCCTTCGAGCCGGGAGCGATTGGGCTGATTGCGCGAGCCGCGCAGGGCAGTATGCGCGATGCGTTGAGCCTGATGGATCAGGCGATCGCCTTTTCCGCGGGCAAGGTGGATGAGTCGGTGGTGCGCACCATGCTGGGTGCGATAGACCAGGGTTACTTGTTCGATTTACTGGTGGCATTGCGTGAACAGAATGGTGTCGCGCTGCTTGAAATCGCAGACAACATGGCCGCGCGCAGTGTGGCGTTCGATGCAGCTTTGCAGGAGTTGGCCACGTTGCTGCATCGTATCGCGCTGGCGCAAACCGTACCACAGGCAATTGCCGACGATGAGCCGGAGCGTGCCCGGCTGCTGGAGTTAGCACAGGCGCTCACTAAGGAAGATGTGCAGTTGTTTTATCAGATCGTCATCCACGGGCGCGACGAGATTGATCTGGCACCCGATGAATATGCCGGTTTTACCATGACTTTGTTGCGCCTGCTTGCGTTTGCGCCGACCAGAACAGTCGCGGCATTGGCAGTGCCTGTTACAGTTCAATCTATCGTGAAACCGGTTGAGGCTGCCAGTAGAGCCATATCTTCCGGCAATACCGAAAATATCCCGGTTGCATCCTATGCAGGCAGTGAGGCAGCATCAGGCAGCCCTGACTGGGGTGTATTGTTAACGCAATTGAACGTGCAAGGCATGGCTCAGCAGTTGGCGAAGCATTGTGTGTTGCAGAATTTATCGGATGGACAAATCACGCTGTGTTTGTCGCAAGAACATAAACATTTTCAGACCAACAAGATGGCAACAGAGAAATTGCAGGCAGCGTTGAGTGATTATTTTGCCAAGCCGATGAAGTTGAAAATCGTGTTGGGCAAAATTGAAACAGCAACGCCTGCAGTGTTAGAGCATCAGGGCAAGCAACTCAAACAGCAGCATGCGAGCGACTCGATAGCTGGGGATAGTTTTGTGCGCGATGCTCAATCGGAGTTTGGCGCTACTCTGTTGCCAGAATCGATTAAACCAATTTAGCTAGCTTAGGAGGGTGAAGAAATGATGAAGGGCGGTTTGGGTGGGTTGATGAAGCAAGCGCAACAGATGCAGCAGAATATGCAGAAAGCGCAGGCTGAATTGGCAACTGTGGAAGTGGAAGGTCAGGCGGGTTCCGGCATGGTTAAAGTGACCATGACCTGCGGGCATGAGGTGCGCCGGGTGACGCTGGATGACAGCGTGTTGTCCGATGACAAAGAAATGCTGGAAGACTTGATCGTGTTGGCACTTAACGATGCGATGAAGAAAGTGGAAGCCACCACTCAGCAGCGCATGAGCGGTTTCAGTGCCGGTATGGGCTTGCCGCCCGGAGTTAAGTTGCCGTTCTGATGATATCGTCCCAACTGGTGATGCCATCCCATCTGGAAGAATTGATTGCTGCGCTACGTTGCTTGCCAGGCGTAGGGCCAAAATCTGCTCAGCGTATGGCTTACCATCTATTGCAGCGGGACCGCACTGGAGCGCTGCATCTGGCGAAAGCGCTGGAGCTGGCTGCCAGTAACATTCAGCACTGCATCAAGTGCAATAATTTTTCCGAGCATGAAGTGTGTGCGTTGTGTTTATCCCCGAAGCGTGATGCCAGTTTGCTGTGTGTGGTCGAAATGCCTGCTGATTTGCTGATGATGGAACAAACACAGTGTTATCGCGGCATGTACTTTGTATTGATGGGCAGATTGTCGCCGCTGGATGGAATTGGCGCCAAAGAATTGCATCTGGATCGATTGGTCAAGCGCGTACAGGAGCATCCTTGCGAGGTGATATTGGCGACCAATTTTACGGTAGAAGGGGATGCTACGGCGCATTATTTGGCATCCTTGCTGCAATCACGGGATGTTAAAGTGTCGCGCATTGCGCGTGGTCTTCCGGTAGGAGGCGAATTGGAACAAGTAGATAGCGGTACGCTGGCGCAAGCCGTATTGGAGCGGCGCGAGGTATCGGCATGAATAAGAAAAACAAAGCAATTCCGCAGACAAACTTTGCTGAAGTAAATCTGGATGACGATAATCCAACTGATGAAAAGTTGCATGGTGAAAAACTACAGAAGGTATTAGCCCAAGCCGGGTTTGGTTCACGGCGCATGATGGAGGAATGGATCGTTGCCGGGCGCGTGAGTGTGAATGGTGAACCGGCCACCTTGGGGATGCGTGTGGTGGATGGCGACTTGGTGAAAGCCGAGCGGCGCACGATACGCGTAGGCGAAAGGGATCAAGTCGCGCGTGTGCTGCTGTACCACAAGCCCGAAGGTGAAATCGTAAGCCGTGATGACCCGGAGAAACGTACCAGTGTGTTTGATAAGTTACCCAAATTGCGCGGTCAAAAATGGATTGCGATTGGACGATTGGATTTTAATACCAGTGGCCTGCTGATTTTTACTACTTCCGGTGAGTTGGCGAATCGCTTGATGCATCCGCGCTTTGAAGTCGAACGCGAATATGCGGTGCGCGTTCAAGGTACGATGACGGAAACACAGATGGATCGGGCACTCAAGCAGGGAGTCGAATTGGAAGACGGCTTGGTGAAGTTTGAAAAATTACATGACGAAGGTGGCGAAGGTTATAACCATTGGTATCGTGTGATGCTTAAAGAAGGTCGTAACCGCGTGGTGCGCCGTACCTTCGACGCATTGGGATTGCCGGTGAGCAGGTTGATGCGCGTGCGCTTCGGTATAATCACCCTGCCGCCGCGCTTGAAGCGAGGTATGACCGCAGAATTGGGCGAGAGTGAGGTGGCTCAGGTGTTGGATTGGGTAGGCATCAACGCCGTCAGTGATGAAGCGCAGCAGGACTCGCAAGTCCCTCGCCAATCTGACCAGGCACAATCCGAAAAACCGAGGCGTCATACTCCCGTCGCAGCGAGAGGTGTCAGACATGTCAATCTAACCGGCGGAAAGAAAAGTAAAACTGGTGTAAAACGCTGACTACCTCTAGAATCTGCGCGGCCATGTTTGGCTACCAATGAAGCTGGAATATTGAGATAGCGGCGGATGCCGGGATACTGGAAATTTGAATGGAAGAGCGCGGCAATAAGACCATCATGTGTAGCGTATTCTTCTTGGATATCGTGGAATATTCCAAGAAGTCTGTGGCTGGACAAATTTCGCTGAAGGATAGGTTTAATAGCTATCTTTCTGCCGCAATTCGCGATGTGCCTATGACTGACCGGATCATTCTGGATACGGGAGACGGCGCGGCTATCAATTTTCTTGGCGATGTAGAAGATGCATTAAAAGCGGCGCTCAGTTTGCGCGAAAGTTTGCTCGCTGAAGACCCGAATGTAGACCCTCCTTTGCTGGTGCGTATGGGGATCAATCTGGGTCCGGTTCGCCTGGTCAGAGACATCAACGGCCAGCCCAATATCGTAGGAGACGGCATCAACGTCGCGCAGCGAGTAATGGGTTTTGCGGATGCCGCCCAGATACTCGTGTCGCGTTCATATTACGATGCGGTCTCGCGTCTTTCGCCGCAGTATGCCGGGATGTTTCACTATCAAGGTTCCCGTACTGACAAGCATGTGCGCGAACACGAAGTGTATGCGATAGGTTATCCGGGCGATATAACGACGCATCGCCGAGCAATCAAACCGGTGTTTGCCGGACTATATGAAAGCCCATTAGCCAGGTTGAAGGTGAGCTCCAAAATGGTTTGGCGTTCAGTTTCGGCCAGACTCAATTCCTTGATAGAGCATTTCAATAGCCGTTTTCAGCATGCAGGATACAGGCAGCGTGCAGTGTATCTTGGAGCCGTCGCTATCCCCCTAATGTTGCTTATCGCGTTGCTGGTGAAATTGGCGCGCCATGATGAAATGCCTGTTGCGCCGACTGCCATGGATAAGCAGGCGATAAACATGTCTCAACCAGGAGTGGTTGAACCTGCGGCATCTCCGACTGACTCAGATGCCAAGACCATCGGCGCAACCCCGGCGCATACTTCGATCAAGTCGAAACCGAAATCGAAGCAGGTTGCCGGGAGCAAAAAGGCCGCAGATAAACATCCAAAGGTTCAGCCAAATGAAAAAACTCAAGATGTCGCCGAGAAAAGTGCTGCTGTTGCGGCATCAAGTGATAGTTCGGTTGCCTATGTTTCGGTTAGTTGCAGGGAAGGAACGGAGGTGTTCGTTGATGGCGCGCGAAAGGGCAGGATTGGTTTCAAGCCGTTAACTATAGGGGTTCCGCCCGGCCCGCACACGGTAATTGTGAGCCATACAAGCGGCGGTATTTACACGCAGAATGTCGAACTCACTCCGGGTAAGACGGTGCATATTAAGCCGACCTTCTGTGATTAGTAAGAACTTTCCTGATTGCCAAGTGTATACAAATGGACGTTGCAATTAAAGACTCATTGGATGGACATCATGATTAGCCAGTTAGGGCGTTATGAGGTGCTTGGCGAGCTTGGTCAAGGCGCGATGGGCGTAGTCTATAAGGCCAAGGATCCGCTGATTGATCGCGTGGTTGCGATCAAGACGATCAACCTCGGTCTTGCCATGGATGAAAAAGAAGAATACGAGGGTCGCTTTTATCAGGAGGCCAAGGCGGCTGGGCGTCTCAACCATCCGAATATTGTGACCATTTATGACGTGGGCAAGAGTGGCAATGTTGCGTACATTGCGATGGAGTTCCTGGAGGGGCGTGAGTTACGCGACATTATGAACGATAGAGGGGTGTTGCCCGTTGACCAAGTATTGGATGTGGTCGCTCAGGTAGCGCTAGGATTGGCATATGCGCACGAACATGGCATCGTGCATCGTGATGTCAAACCTTCGAACATTATGTTGGTGCGCGATGGACACGTGAAAATCACCGACTTCGGCATCGCGCGTATGGCTTCCTCGGCGGTGCGCACGCAAACCGGCATGGTGCTTGGCTCGCCTAAATACATGTCGCCAGAGCAAGTAATGGGTAAGGAGATAGATCAACGTTCGGATATTTTTTCACTGGGCGTGATGCTCTACGAGATGCTGACCGGTCAAGCCCCCTTTGATGGCGAAAACGTCAACGCCATTATGTATCAGACCTTGAACGTGGTACCTGTGCCACCCAATTCGCTGAATCCAGCTGTGCCGGAAATGGCCAATTTTATCGTAGCCAAGGCATTGACCAAGGGGGCGGAGGATCGTTATCAGAATGCCAAGGATCTCGCTGTTGATTTGCGTACCTGCCGCGACACCTTGCCGCGCACTGGTCAACAGATAGATATATCAAAACTTCCAGTCGGCGGGGAGAAAAAATTGCCAGATGCCATCGATATCACCGGGCGGGGTGGGACTGGCGAAGAAGAGGCCAAGTCGGCATCGGTGGTGGGATTATCTCCATTATTTGATTCGGCTGCTGCGACTATGCGGTTGGCTGCATTGACCGCCACCAGCGAAGATGTTGATGAGTTGTCCAAGACATTCAACATGGCGCGTCCGAGTGCGGAGGTGATCAGGCAGGCCGCACCAACCGTTAAGGAGGCCCTTCCTGATGCGCGCCAAAGTCGCACGGAAGCATCGACTCAACCTTTCGGCGGTAACCATATGCTGGCAATCATCATGCTAGTAGCGTTACTGGGAATCGCCTTGTTTTTTGTTTTCAGATAGCTATTTTGCGTTCCTGAAATATGGCGATTAAGCCTTCGCCGCGGTTTGTTTTGTTGTTGCTATTTCTGCACATGGCAGCTGCAATCACAGTTTATGCGACAGCTGTGCCACCAGCGGTCAGGCTGGTGACAATCCTGTTGATTGCGCTAAGTCTGTTTTACTATCTGACGCGTGATGTATTTCTTTTCTTGTCTGATTCATGGTGTGAAATTTCACTTGATCAAAGCGGTGTGTCGATTGTCACTCGAGACGGATCGAACATTCTCGCACAGGTCACGAAGACGACCATCGTTAGCCCATACTGCGTCGTGTTGCGCGTCAGATTGAGCGGGCATCGCCGGTTGGTTTCCCGCATCATCTTTCCGGATGGGCTGGGTGCAGGTGAATTTCGCGAGTTGTGCGTCTGCTTGAAGTTCGCCTGATGTAACTACTGATAGAGCAACTAGCCATCTGACTAACCCAGCAAAAGGCTTTGCATAGCCATCTGACTAAGTTGGCAAACTACGCCAACCAAGTCATTGGTTAACGCTGGGCAAGTCATTGGTTATAGCCATTTGACTGGTGAAACCGCTAGCCAATCCACTAGGCTGTCAAAAGACAACAGCCAAGTGGCTGGTTATAACCCAGCAGAAGGCTTTGCATAGCCATCTGACTGAAGAAACAACTAGCCATCCCACTAAGCAACCATAAGACGGTTGCCAAGTGGTTGGTTATAAGTTGGCAAACTAC
>JADGRM010000084.1 GCA_017880945.1 Gallionella sp.
GCAGACTTGCACGCACGCACCGCACGACACGCATTCCGAGTCCATGAACGGCTGGTCCTGTCCCGGCGAGACGCGCGACTCGAAGCCGCGCCCGGAAATCGTCAGCGCAAACGTGCCCTGGGTTTCCTCGCAGGCGCGCACGCAGCGGTTGCACACGATGCACTTGGAAGCGTCGTAGGTGAAATAGGGATTCGATTCGTCCTTCTTGCTGTCCAGATGATTCTCGCCGTCGTAACCGTAGCGCACCTCGCGCAACCCGGTGACGCCCGCCATGTCCTGCAGTTCGCAATTGCCGTTGGCCGCGCAAGTCAGGCAATCCAGCGGGTGGTCGGAAATGTACAGCTCCATCACGCCCTTGCGCAGCGCCTGCAACTTGGGCGTCTGGGTGCGCACCTTCATGCCGTGCTCCGCCGGCGTGGTGCATGACGCGGGATATCCCCTGCGCCCCTCGATTTCGACCAGACACAGGCGGCACGAGCCGAACGGCTCCAGGCTGTCCGTCGCGCACAGTTTGGGCACATTCACGCCGCCTTCGGCGGCCGCGCGCATGATCGAAGTCCCCGCCGCAACGGTCACCTGCATGCCGTCTATCTCCAGCGTGACTTCCTGCTCGGAGATGCGTTTTGGTGTGCCGAAATCTTTTTCATTGAGTTGCTCAAGCATTATGTTCTCCTGTCGCCACGCTTTTATTTATTAACGAGACCGAAATCTTTTGGAAAATGATTCAGCGCGGACAGCACCGGATAAGGTGTCATGCCGCCCATCGCGCACATCGAACCGTTCAGCATGGTGTCGCACAAGTCGCGCAACAACTCGATCTGCGCCGGCGTGTCCTGACCGGCGATGATCTTGTCCATCACCTCCACGCCGCGCGTTGCGCCGATCCGGCACGGCGTGCATTTGCCGCAGGACTCGATCGCGCAAAACTTCATCGCATAGCGCGCCAGCCTGGCCAGGTCCGCGCTGTCGTCGTGCACCACGATCCCGCCGTGCCCAAGCACCGCCCACAATGCCGTGTACGCTTCGTAATCCAGCGGCGTGTCCCATTGCGACTCGGGCAGATACGTGCCCAGCGGCCCGCCCACCTGCACCGCCTTGATAGGTCGACCGGAAGCCGAGCCGCCGCCGAAATCGTAGAGCAGCTCGCGCAAAGTGATGCCGAACGCCATTTCGATCAGGCCGCCCTGTTTGATGTTTCCCGCCAGCTGGAACGGCAGCGTGCCGCGCGAACGCCCCATGCCATAGTCCTTGTAGAAGGCCGCACCCTTCGCGAGGATGATGGGCACGCTGGCCAGCGAGATGACGTTGTTGATTACGGTGGGCTTGCCGAACAGCCCGGCTATCGCGGGCAGCGGCGGCTTGGCGCGCACGATGCCGCGTTTACCCTCGAGACTTTCCAGCAGCGCGGTTTCTTCGCCGCACACGTAAGCTCCGGCGGCTTTGCGCACTTCAAGTTCAAAACTTTTTCCCAAATTCAATATATTCGAACCGAGGTATCCCGCCGCGCGCGCCACGGCAATCGCCTCGTTCAACACCGAGATCGAGTGGGGATACTCGCTGCGCACATAGATGTAGCCTTGCGTGGCGCCCACCGCGAGCGCGGCGATGGTCATGCCCTCGATCAGCACGTAGGGATCGCCCTCCATCAGCATGCGATCGGCGAATGTGCCCGAGTCGCCCTCATCCGCATTGCATACGATATATTTTTGCGCCGCCGCCGCGTTCAACACTGTCTTCCACTTGATTCCTGTCGGGAAGGCCGCGCCGCCGCGCCCGCGCAAGCCGGACTCGGTCACCAGCTGCACGATATCCGCAGCTTGCATGGTCAGCGCATTGCGCAAACCCTGATAACCGTCATGGGCAAGATAATCGTCCAGCGACAGAGGATCGGTGATGCCGACGCGCGCAAAGGTCAGCCGCTCCTGCCGTTTCAAGTAAGTCAGCTCCTCAGTCAGTCCCAAGCCCAAGGCATGCTTCCCGCCATTTTGAAAGTTGGCATCGAACAAAGCGACCACATCTTCTGGGCTCACCGGCCCGTATGCGAGGCGCCCTTTTGCGGTTTGCACCTCGACCAGCGGCTCCAGCCACAACATGCCGCGCGAACCGTTGCGCACCAGCTTGACGTCGATGTTGCGCCGCGCAGCTTCGGCCCGTATGGCTTGCGCAACGGCATCGGCATCGAGCGCCAGCGCGGCAGAATCCCTGGGAACGTAGATCATTATGCTCATGGCTTGATTCCCATCCTCTTGAGCAGGCGGTCGAATTTTTCCGGCGTGACGCGCGCGTGCAACTCCTCGCCTATCATCACAGCCGGCGAGGTCGCGCACAGCCCCAGGCAATAAACCGGCTGCAATGCACATTCACCCTGCTTGCTGCCGGCCAGTCTTTGCTCCGCATGCTTGACCAATTGCTCAGCCCCCATGCTCTGGCACGCTTCTGCACAGCAAATCTGTATCGTGTGTTTGGCTGGCGGAGTGGTGCGGAAATGGTGGTAGAAAGTAATCACGCCATGCACTTCAGCGCGGGATAGATTTAACGCGGAGGCGATCTGTGAAACCGAGTCGGGAGGGATGAATCCGAGCGCATCCTGAATATCGTGCAATATCGGCAGCAACGCTCCGGGACGACTTTGCTGCGCAGCGATAATAGAGGCGACCTGCTGATGATTGTATTCCAAGCTCATTCCGTTTTACCTCCTGGAACCGGTTCGGTTATCCGCATATGTTATTTTAAACATGAATATACTTTATAATAATCGCAGTGCACCATTTGGGTAATTGGTGTGCACTGTTTATGTGCCGACAAGTTATCACAGAGCCTTGACCCACTCAATAGGTTATAAATCACATATATGAGCTTTGAAATTCGTCCGGAATGGAGTTTGAAAAATCGCAAAGGAACTGCGGTCTCCTTGCAGTTACTGCTGCAATTGCTCACGGCCATTCGCGATCACGGCAGCATCAGCAGCGCCGCAGCCCGCGCAAATCTTTCTTATCGGCACGCATGGGGGATATTGCGTGATTTCGAACTTGAATTTTCTGCACCGTTATTGCAGAAATCCAGAGGGAAAGGCACATCACTGACACCGCTGGCAGAAAAATTGATATGGGCCGACAAGCGCATCACCGCCCGCCTTACTCCGATATTGGAAAGTTTCGCCTCCGAACTCGAGGCCATCCTGACCAGCGCATCGACCACGTTGCGTATCACCGCATCCCACGGCTTTGCAGTCAATGCGCTGATCAAACAACTCAACTCGGACAACGTTCCTGTTGAAATAAATTACCGCAGCAGCCTCGAAGCGGTTGCGGCACTGTCCCGCAACGAATGCGATCTGGCGGGGTTCCATGTGCCGGTCGGTGAATTCAAGCATGCCGCCAAGCCGTATCTTAAATGGCTGGATCCGCAGCAGCATGCGCTGATCCATCTGGCGTATCGCATCCAGGGGCTGTTCATTGCCAAAGGTAATCCGAAGAACATACAGGGCTTGGCAGATTTGCAACGCAAAGATGTGCGCTTCGTTAACCGGCAAACCGGGTCGGGCACCAAAATACTGCTTGAGCTGCTGCTCACCAAAGAGAAGATCAGCACCAAGGATATAGCCGACTATGGCAGCGTTGAATATACTCATTCAGCCGTGGCCGCTTACGTCGCCAGCAATATGGCTGATGTGGGCTTTGGCGTTGAAACCGCGGCCAGGCGATTTGACCTGGACTTCATTCCGATCGCGCGCGAAAATTATTTATTTGCCTGCAAAGTCGGCGCTCTGGATCAGAACCTGCTGAAATCAACGCGCGATATCTTGCAGAGCGCAGCGTTCCGCAACACGATCAATGCACTGGCCGGGTACGATGGGTCGCAAGCCGGTTCGATCGCCACCTTTGAAGAAACGTTTTCATAGTCATTGCAAGTTATCGCGTCAAGACACATCCTCAATAACGTCTCATTGCGATCGCCACATCTTGTGGCGTATCCAGATCGAAGAAGCTGCGCAGAGCAGGATCGGCCTTCAGCAGCTCCGTTTCATCCACATAGCGAACCTGCAACTGCTCAAGGACGGCGCGCAAACTGTTTTTTCCGCCGCCCGCCAAATGTGAGCGTATCGTACCCAGGCAACTGCTCGCATAAAAAGCCGCCAGCGGTTGCGGATGACCCTGCACAACCGGCACGACCGCCTGATATTCAAGGCGGTACTTGGCCAACAGTTTGACCATCGCCGGTTCCACAAACGGCATATCGCACGCCACCACAAAAGCCCAAGGGGTAGTGACATGGCCCAGACTGGCGGCCAATCCCGCCAGCGGCCCGACCCCCACCGGCATTCCTACGCTGGATTGCTCGTCGCAGACTTGCGGCAGATCGATTTCGGGGCGCGGCTGACGGACGCTGACGATGACCTGGGGAAATACCTGTTGCATGGCCGCGATCACGCGTTGCAACAACGTTTGCCCGCGCAGCAACAGGCTCGCCTTGTCGCTTCCCATGCGCTGAGAGTCACCGCCCGCCAGAATGATCGCGGTGCAATCCTCAATCATTTTGGCAAGCGATCCAGCATGAACCGGACGATCCCGCTGATATCGTCCAGCGCAAAGTGCGGCAACTGCGGATAGACCTCGTCGACATCCGTTACTATCGCGATCAGTCCGTCCTCGATCACGCAACGCGGAGTCGTGGAGCTCTCTCGGCGCAACACCTCGATCTTCACGCCGGAAGCATGTGAAAAACCCTCCGCCAGCACCAGGTCGGCCTCGCCCAAAAAACGCTGCGCCAACTGTGCGGGCTCTCGCCTATCCACCGCATCGGCGACCAATTGCAACTCGTTGGACGTGACCAGCATGCTCATCGATGCACCCGCCTGCTTGTAGCGCCAACTGTCCTTGCCCGGCGTATCCAGCACCACCTTGTGATGCGCATGCTTGATCGTGGCGACACGCAGCCCCCGTCCGCTCAGCTCGCGTAACAGCTTTTCGATCAGCGTGGTCTTGCCGGAGCCGGAATGGCCGACGAAAATAAATACTTTAGACATGATCAATCTTTTTAGGGATGAGGTGTAACCCAGGAATCACCCTGCGGCGTGATCTCTTTTTTCCAGATCGGCACGCGCTGTTTCAATTCGTCTATCAGCCAGTTGCAGGCTTGCAGCGCTGGTGCACGGTGTTCGGCACCCGCCGCGATGAACACGATCTGCTCGCCCGCGCCGACCACGCCGACGCGGTGCACGATGCGCGCATCCTGCAGCGCGAATTTCACTATCGCCTCGTCGCGCAACTTGTTCATCTCCGCCAGCGCCATGCTGCCGTAAGCATCGAAACTGATCTGCGTCACCTTGCGTCCTTCCGAAAAGTCGCGCGCACAACCGATGAACGTGGCGATGCCGCCCATCTGTTTCGAACTGGCCTGCAACGCCCTGATCTCTTCGTCCTGGGAAAAATCTTCCTGCTGGATTCGAACCGCGTCTGTAAATTCACCTTTGGTCATTTCGTTCCTGACTTTCATCCCCGACTTTGATCCTGGGCCAACTCAGCCACCCGAAAACTTGGACATGAACACCACCTCGCTATGCTCGGCCAGCGGCAGCGACATATCCAGCGCATGCTTACCGTTGACTGCGGCGAAGCAAACGATCTCAAACGCCGCCGGGTGCAACTTTTGCAATTGCGCGCGCACATCCTGCAAACGCATCCCGGCATGAAACGGCACCTGCACTTCGCTCGCGCCGACGCGTTCCGCGACCGGCCCGAAAAACAATACTTTAATCATCTCGATCCCTTTTAATTTGATCCTGAAACCGCAATGCTGTTGTAGGAGCGCAATTTATTGCGCGATTGACTTATTCCCATCGCGCAATAAATTGCGCTCCTACAGCTTCGCCGAGGTTTATTCCGGGCGTGTCCAGACCCCGCTCTTGCCGCCGCGTTTTTCTTCCAGCTGGATGTATTCGATGCGCATCCCCCTGTCGATCGCCTTGCACATGTCGTAGATGGAGAGTAATGCCACGCTGGCGGCGCACAAAGCTTCCATCTCGACCCCGGTCTGCCCGACACAACTTGTGGTCGTGACCACCTTGATGCCCACACAACCGCCGGCATCCGGTTCCGCGATGTCGCTGAACACCACCTCCACGCCGGTGAGTGCCAGCGCATGGCACATCGGAATGATGTCGGCAGTGCGCTTGGCCGCCATCACCGCGCCGACGTCCGCCACCGTCAGCACATCGCCCTTGGCGATGCTGCCGGTGCGGATCCGCGCCAATGTCTCGGGCTGCATGCGCAATACCCCGCTGGCGATCGCGACGCGCTTGGTGCCGGGTTTTTCCGAGACATCCACCATGCGTGCCCGCCCCGCGTCAGTAAAATGAGTCAACTCGTTCATGTGCTATTCACCCTTCAGGAAATCAAACCGCCGCAGGCACTGCACGCCGGATCTTTGCTCAACGTGCTGCGCGTGATGTTCATGTCCAGCGCGTTCAGCGTCAGCAGCTTGCCGCTCAGGCCGCGCTCGATGCCGATCAGCAACTTGAGCGCTTCCGCCGCCTGCAATGTGCCGATGATACCCACCAAAGGTGCGAACACGCCAGTGGTCGCGCAGCGCAGCTCGGCAGCCAGACTGTCCTCGGTGAACAGGCAGTTGTAGCAAGGCGCCTCAGCCTGGCGAAAATCGAATACCGCAACCTGCCCGTCGAACTGGATCGCCGCACCCGACACCAGCGGTTTGCGCTGGCTCAGACAGGCACGATTGACCTCATAACGCGTGGCGAAATTGTCGCTGCAATCCAGCACCACATCCGCCTTGGCGACCAGATCAAGCAATTGCGCAGCATCGGCACGCACGTCCAGCGCGATGCACTCGACTTCGGGATTGATGTCGTGCAGCGCGGCTCGTGCCGAGACAACCTTGGGCTGATTCACCGTGGAAGTGCGGTGGATGATCTGCCGTTGCAGGTTGCTGAGATCCACCGTGTCATGGTCGCATAGGGTCAGTTGCCCGACCCCGCTGGCGGCCAGATACAGCGCGGCGGGCGAGCCCAGCCCGCCCAGCCCGATGATCAGTACTTTGGCTTGCAGCAAGCGTTGCTGGCCCTCGATGCCGATCTCGTTGAGCAGGATGTGGCGGCTATAGCGCAGCAGTTGTTGGTCGTTCATGCGGGGGAACCTTCATGCGTGGAACCGGCGGTTTCAAGAGAGCGCTGATTATTCAGCATCGCAAAAGCGAAAACAATGCTTTTGTGGCGCCGCTAAAAAATCAGGCCTTAAAATTCGGGCGAAAAAAACGGGCCTCCGAAGAGGCCCGTTAGATTGTTGCTTACGCTGCCACGACCTGATGGTCGCGGTACGTATTATAACCAGCGACTTGGCTGCGGTCTTTTGCAGCCTGGTCGATTGGCGAGTAGTTCTATCAGAACGTGTGACGCACACCCGCGCCAAAGCCGCTAACCTTCGAACCCACATTTGCAGGGATCGTAGCTACGTCCGAGAAATTGTAAGAGGCAGCTGCCTTGTTGTTGATGTTGGTGTACATCGCATACGCCTCGGTACGCTTGGACATCATGTAGCCATAACGCAAGGACAGTTGGGTGGCACCCGTATCTGCAACACCACCATAGTTACCCGCCTTGGTAAAGGTCGCGCCGATCGTGCCTGCTGCAGGAATATTGAATTTACCTTCCACAGAAAACGCATTGCGAGACAAGTCGCCGGTTGTAGTGCCGATGGCCAGTTTTTCATAAGTCAGGCCAACCTGGAAAGCATCCGTGGTGAATGCGCCAACCAGACGTGTTCCCTTGTCTGTCAGAGCAGATGCAGTACCAAGAGGTGCGGCTTTGTGTTGTTCATAGGCCAACGCGACATAGATGGGACCCGCGTCATAGGCACCGGAAATAGATGCCAAGCGAGGTGTACCGTTATTGTTTGCAGTGTCAGCAGCAGCTGAACCACTAGCAGCAGCACTAGCAGGACTAGGACCACTAACAACAACAGGACCACTAAGAATACCAGCAGCCTTTGTGCTGTAAGCACCCATGACCTTGAAGCCGGCCATGTCCGGTGTCCAGTACTGTACCGAGCTGCCCTGGCGCACGTTGAACAGGTTCTGGCCGCCGGTGCGGCCGGAGACGCTGCCCAGAATCGCGGTTGCAGTTGCGATCGTGGTGTTGTCGAACAGCTCAACCTTGTTGTGCGAGACCTTGAACGGGGTATCCCATTGACCGACGAACGCGGTACCGAAAGCGCCCTTCAGGCCGAGGTTGGTGTTGCGGATGCCGTCAAATACGCCGCCGCCGCCGCCAGTTTCAGTGCCGGCCAAGTTCACGCGAGATTCAATCTGGTAAATGGCGGACAAGCCATTGCCCAAGTCATCGCTGCCATTCAAACCGAAGCGGGATGCGTTGGAAGTGATACGGCCACGGCTGGTAGCAACAGTTGCTGGAGCACCGCCGGCTTTAACCAATTCAACATCCCCATTCAGTACACCGTAAAAATTGGCGTTTGCTGTGTCGGCGAACGCCAACGCAGGTGCAGTCAGGGCAGAGGCGATTGCCAGAGCGATAATTTTCTTTTGCATGTAAAACTCCTTTTATAGTTTTTCAGGTTGTTTCGTCAGCCTAAGCTGGTGACCCTTTGAAAATCCCCAAGACTCAGAGAATTCAAGGACGCATTATCCATAACCAATCAGGGAGGGCAAGTCAAACCCCAGAATCTGTTGCTTTTTTGCAACAGCCAAAAACGGCGTAAATAACCGGACTGACATGAAAATATGTTAGGCCAGAAAAAGGACTGAGGATAAAAACAGGACTGAGGACTGAGGCGAAAGGACTGAGCTTGAACCTTGAACCTTGAACCCAAATAATCCATTAGCCTGTAGGAGCTCGATTTATCGAGCGATTGATGGCGATGATCGCGCAATAAATTGCGCTCCTACAATGGCTCTTG
>JADGRM010000085.1 GCA_017880945.1 Gallionella sp.
TCGTCCAGCAGCACTGCAGCCAGGCGCAATCGCGCCACGTCTTTAAGTGCAGCTTCGCCGGCATGATCGATCACCCATTGCAATTGCGTCTTGGCGTGCGCCACATCTTTGGCCTGCTCATTCACCTGTGCAGCCAGCAACGCGGCACGCGCGGCATAGGCAGTGGAAGCGAATTTATCCATCACCGCAGCAGCGGCATCATTGACACGCTTGGGATCATTGCTGCCCACCTGCTCGACGACTTGCATATACAAAGTCGCCGCCTTGGTTGCCTGCTGGTGCTGGTAATACTGCCAGCCGCGCCAGCTGCCCATAGCGACCACGACGACCAGTACCGTACCGAGTATCCAGTTGCCGTTGTCCTTCCACCATGCCTTGAGCGCCTCGAGTTGTTCCTGTTCCTGCAAATCCAATGCTGCCATGTCATACCCCTACTTGATTAAATTATTTACGATTGCATTAAGTTCACGCACCGCCACCCTGACCTGCTCACCGCCCTGCATCGGCTTCACGCTGACCTCATTCGCCTGCGCTTCGTCTTCACCGATCACCACCGCCACGCGCGCGCCGCTGCTATCGGCTTTTTTCATCTGCGACTTGAAACTGCCGCCGCCGCAATGCAACACCACACGCAGATCGCCATCGCGCAACTGCTCCGCCGCCCGGCTGGCCAACTGGCTGGCCAGCTCGCCCTGATGCACCACATACACATCCACCTCCGCCTTGGGCAAAGCCATACCGTCGTCCTGCAACAGCGCCAGCAATCGCTCCACACCCATCGCGAAACCGGTGGCGGGAGCCGCCTTGCCGCCGATCTGTTCGACCAGCCCGTCATAGCGGCCGCCGGCGCAAATGGTGCCTTGCGCACCCAAACGCGTGGTCACCCATTCGAACACGGTGCGGTTGTAATAGTCCAGTCCGCGCACCAGACGCGGGTTGATCTCGTACGGAACATCGTGGCGTTTGAGTATCGCCCGCACTTCATCAAAATGCTTTAGCGCGTCGTCTTCCAATTCGTCCATCAGCTTGGGCGCGGCAACGATCAAATCCTGCATCGCCGGATTCTTGCTGTCCAGTATCCGCAACGGGTTGCTGTGCAAACGTCGCTGCGCCTCGGCATCCAGCAGCCCTGCGTGCTGCTCAAAATAGGTGATCAGCTTGGCGCGATGACGATGCCGTGAATCCGCATCACCCAAGGTGTTAAGTTGCAGCGTGACATCACGCAGGCCGAGCTTTTTCCACAGCCGCGCGCACATCAAAATCTGTTCGGCATCGATGTCCGGCCCCGCAAAGCCCAGCGCTTCCACGCCGAACTGATGGAATTGGCGGTATCGTCCCTTTTGCGGACGCTCATGCCGGAACATCTGCCCGCTGTAATACAAGCGCTGCGGCGCGTTATACAGCAAATTGTGCTGCAGCACGGCACGCACACATGAAGCCGTCCCCTCGGGACGCAATGTCAGGTGATCGCCGTTCAGCGCGTCATCAAAACTGTACATCTCCTTTTCGACGATGTCGGTCACTTCGCCGATGGCGCGCTTGAACAAAGCGGTCGGCTCGACCAGCGGCATACGGATGTTGCGATATCCGTAGCTGTGCAGCCAGTCACGTACCACTTCCTCGAACCATAACCACAGCCCCGCCTCGTCCGGCAGGATATCGTTCATGCCGCGCACGGCTTGCAGGGTTTCGTTGCTACTCATCTTTTCTGAACGATTACTCTAAGCGGGTTGATGCGAAATGCTGCGCGGCGGTTTCGTCGCATCAATTTTGCGCGCCGCATATTTGCGCGCCACGTAGCTATCCACGATCTCTGTAAATTCCCTGGCGATGTTGTCGCCGCGCAGGGTCATCGCTTTTACTCCATCGATATAGACCGGTGCGGCGGGACTCTCGCCGGTTCCCGGCAGGCTGATGCCGATGTTGGCCAGTTTGCTTTCGCCCGGCCCGTTCACCACACAGCCCATCACCGCCACGGTCATGTTCTCCACGCCTTCATACTGCTCGCGCCACAGCGGCATCTGCGTGCGCAGATGCGTCTGGATGCTTTGCGCCAATTCCTGAAAGAAGCTGCTGGTAGTGCGTCCGCAACCGGGACAAGCCGTCACCATCGGCGCAAATGCACGCATTCCCATGGTCTGCAAGATCTCCTGTCCGACCAGTACTTCCTGGGTGCGATCGCCGCCCGGTTCCGGGGTCAGCGAAATACGGATCGTGTCGCCTATCCCTTCCTGCAACAGCACCGCCAGTGCTGCCGTGGAAGCCACGATACCCTTCGAGCCCATGCCCGCCTCTGTCAAGCCCAGGTGCAGCGCGTAGTCGCATTGCAGTGTCAGCGCGCGATACACCGCGATCAGATCCTGCACCTCGCTGACCTTGCAGGACAACACGATGCGGTTATGCGCCATGCCCAATCGCTCGGCGCGCTGCGCACTTTCCAGCGCGGATGCGATCAGCGCGGCACGGGTCACTTCGCTTGCTTCTTTGGGCTGCGCCAGACGCGAATTCTCATCCATCATGCGCGCCACCAGATTCTGATCCAGGCTACCCCAATTCACCCCGATGCGCACCGGCTTATCGTAGCGGATCGCGGTTTCTATCATCATCGTGAACGGATCGTCTTCCTTGCGGTTGCGCCCGACGTTACCCGGATTGATGCGGTATTTCGCCAGGGCCTGCGCACAATCGGGGTAGTCGGTGAGCAAACGATGACCGTTGTAATGGAAGTCGCCGACCAGCGGCACATCACAGCCCATGCTGTCCAGGCGTGAGCGTATGTTGGCCACTTGCGCGGCAGCCTCAGGGGTGTTGACCGTGATGCGCACCAGCTCCGAACCGGCCTTGGCCAACTCGAATACCTGTTTGGTGGTCGCTTCGACATCGGCAGTATCGGTGTTGGTCATGGACTGCACCACGATCGGCGCACCGCCGCCCAGCATCACCTTGCCGACCAACACCCGTTGCGACGGGCGACGTTTGATGATGGCCGCGCTCATGCTCACTTCAATTTCTTCAAGTGAGCCACTTCGCTATACTCATTGATGTAAGGCTTCAAATCCACCTGCTTGCCCCGAAAATACAGGCTCACCGATGCAGCATGGCCGATCAGCATCGAGAAAGGTGCGTTGCCCTCCACACGCAATTCGCTACCGGCCGGATTAAGCTGCGACGATATTATATTGCCGTCTTTGTCCTTGATTTCTGTCCATGACTCTTCACCGAACACCAGACGCAGCTTGGAGGTTTCTGGCAACGCGCCTAGCGGAGTCACAGAATTTTCCGATTGAACTGTCGCATCTTTGGCCACCGGCGTTTTCGCTTCCCGAACCGAGGATTGCGTTTTCGCTTCCCGAACCGAGGATTGCGTTTTCGCTTCCCGAGCCGGGGATTGCAATTTCGCTTCCCGAGCCGGGGATTGCGTTTTCGCTTCCCGAACCGAAGATTGCGCCACCGAAGATTTCACCTTCGGTACAACAGGCGAAATTGGCTCGATCATGCTCGGTTTCAATACCAGCGGCTCAGAGATGGTTTTCGCTTCGGCGGGCAATTCAACAGGTGTTTCAACCTTTGCCGCGTTTACCTGTTCTTTTGATTGCTTGAGTGGTGTCTTGAAATGCCATAACGCAAATACCGCCACGATCACGGCCAGCAGCGACGCGGCGCCCAACCAGATCATATTTTGCTGGCGTAATGAATGTGCATTAGGGAACTGCACCCCTGCCGAAGCCGGAATAAGCTCTGCCGCAGCCATTTTTGTTTGCGGGATACTCGCCAACAATGTCTCCGCATCCAATCGCAGAATCTTGGCATAACTGCGCACAAAGCCGCGCAAAAATGCCGCCTCGGGCAGATGCTTGAAATCCTCCGCTTCCAATGCCTCTATTTGGCGCGGCGCGAACTTGATCTGACCCGCCACATCCGCCACGCTCAAACCAAGTTTTTCACGCGCTTCGCGCAGCATGTTTCCCAACGAAGTCGCCGGTATCGCGGTAGGGCGATTACCTTGCCCGGAATTATTTTCAGGAAGATTTTCCATCATTCACCATGTATCAACAATTGAGTTTCGCGCGCATCAGGAAAACGATTGCGCAACTGTGTAGCGTAGCTGGCCTCTGAACTACGATCGCCGACCTTGCGATTGATACGCACTCCCAGCAAGAGTTGTTCCGCTGTCAGATTCTCGTTATTTTGCGAAAAATTCGCAAAATATTTCTTGGCTGCGAAGTAATCAGAATTGGCAAAGTTCAATTCTGCCAGGGCAAACAATGCCCGGGGCATTCCAGGTTGTACCAGCAGCGCCTTTTGCAAAAACTCCTCGGCATCCTTGTTTTTTCCGGCTTTCCTCGAACACAGCCCGGCATTCAGATAAGCAAGGCCCGGTGTCGTATACAAAGGGTTTTTTATTGCCGCCATGAAATGCGCAATGGACTCTTTTTCCCTGTCGCGCTGACACAGGAACCAGCCATAGTTGTTATGCGTATCGGAATCCGTATTATCGAGGTGCAGGCTTCTCTGAAAATCCTCCTCGGCCTCTTTGTCCTCGAGCAATGCCATATGCACCAAGCCGCGCACACTGTAGGCTGGTGCATAGTCCGGATCGGCCTGCAAGGCTTGCGTCAACTCATCCAGCGCGATGCCGAGTTGCGCACGCTCATAGTACAGGCCAGCCAATTCAGTATGCACTTTGGCGCTTTTGAGGGCATGTGAGCTGTCCGAAGTTGTGCTGCACGCTGCCAAAACAAGCATGGAAAGCGCCAAAGAAAACAATGGGGTAATCAATCTGTACATTTATGCACCTCGGTCATTCATCTATACCACCCCAACGGAGCGCTGCAGGTTTCGTTTGGTTTTATCCTGCACCTGACCGGCCAACTGGCCGCAGGCCGCCGCGATGTCGTCACCGCGCGTCTTGCGCGTGGTGGTCACGATGTCTGCCTGCATCAGCACGTCGCGGAAACGCTGGATCGCATCCGGACTTGAGCGCCGATAATGCGTTTGCGGGAACGGATTGAACGGGATCAGGTTGAATTTGCACGGCACGTCGCGCACCAGATTGACCAGCTCGCGAGCCTGTTGCACCGAATCATTCACCCCTTCCAGCATCACATATTCGAAGGTGATGAAATCGCGAGGCGCGCGCTCCAGATAACGCTGGCAGGCCGCCAGCAACACTTTGAGCGGATACTTCTGGTTGATCGGCACCAGCTCGTCGCGCAACTTGTCATTCGGCGCGTGCAACGAAACCGCCAAGGCCACCGGACACTCATCGCGCAGCCTGTCCATCGCCGGCACGATGCCGGAAGTGGACACCGTCACGCGGCGGCGTGACAAGCCATAAGCGTGATCGTCCAGCATCAGGCGCAGCGCGCTCACCGTGTTGTCGAAATTCAGCAACGGTTCACCCATGCCCATCATCACCACGTTGCTGATCTTCCAGTTGCCCTCGGCATCCTTGCCGAGCTGATGGTTTGCCCACCACAGCTGGCCGATGATCTCCGCCACGCTCAGGTTGCGGTTGAAACCCTGCTTGCCGGTGGAGCAGAACGAGCAATTCAGCGCGCATCCGGCTTGACTGGAAATGCACAGAGTTCCTCTTGTTACTTCGGGAATGTACACCGCTTCCACGGCATTCCCGGTGCCGACGTTCAGCAGCCACTTGCGCGTGCCGTCGTCGGATAACTCTTCGCGCATCACATTCGGCGCGGTGATGCACGCGCTTTGGGCGAGCTTATCGCGCAAAGCTGCCGCGATGTCGGTCATCGCGGCGAAATCGGGCTCCCCGACTTTGTAGATCCAGCGCATCAGCTGGCGCGCACGGAACGGCTTCTCGCCCATTTCCGTGAGATAAGCCGCCAGTGCGTGTGCATCAAAGTCGAGGAGGTTTTGTTGCATCAGTTTCTTCGGTTATTAACGCGAGTAAACATTCATCGCCGGGAAGAAATACGCGATCTCAACCGCAGCAGTCTCAGCCGCATCGGAACCGTGTACCGCATTCGCATCGATGCTGTCGGCGAAATCGGCGCGGATCGTGCCTTTGTCGGCCTTCTTCGGATCGGTCGCGCCCATCAGATCGCGGTTCTTCAGGATCGCGCCTTCGCCTTCCAGCGCCTGTATCATCACCGGGCCGGAGATCATGAAGTCCACCAGGTCCTTGAAGAACGGACGGGCGCGGTGCACCGCGTAAAAACCTTCCGCCTCGGCGCGCGACAACTGCACCATGCGCGCGGCAATGACCTTCAAACCGGCTTTTTCAAAGCGGGAGTAAATCTGGCCGATGACATTCTTGGCAACTGCATCGGGTTTGATAATCGACAGGGTACGTTCAACAGCCATGCTACTTTCTCCAAACTTGAATAGTTAATAAAAAACGGCTCGGCATTCTATCAGGATTTGCCTGTCCGCGCGCCCCGCAATTCAAGAAGGATGGCTGCTTCGTGACCATCAGCCTGATACTCCGCCGCAATCGCCACACCGGACACGCACACCAGTTCTTCGCCGCAATACAACAGCGGCAGGCGGTCGCGTTGCCAGGGCGGAACGAGGTGTTCTTGCAGCAGGTTTTTCAGGGTGCGTGTCGCGGCGGCAGGGTGTGGGCGCAGTGCTTCTCCGCCGTGCCGCACACGCAACGTCACCGGCGCGCGCTGCAGCTTCGCCAGGCTGATGCTGGTGGATCGCAAAACCTTCCCGTTAGCATCCTGCTTGCGATCGAAGCGCAACCGCGTATTCAGCGCGGGCCATTTCAATTCGGCTTCGCCGTGCCAAGGCAATACGATGTTCGGATCGAACTCACCCAACGCATGCAGCGCATAAACCTTGCCCCGATAGCGGCGCACCTGCCAGTCACTGTAGCTTATACATACTGCTGCATCCTGACGTGCACTTCGTAACTGATGCAGCATGTCATCCAATTGCAAGGCTTGCGGCATCGGCGCGCCGCAGCTATGCAGGAAATAGCGCAGCAGGTTCTTCGCGCGGGTTTGGCTTAATGCCTGCAAGGCCGCAACGTCCAGCGTATCGGCGTGGATCGCCTGCACGCCATCCTGTAGCGCCAATTCGTCCAGTAACTTGCTGGCCTCGGCAAAATGCTGCGCGCTGCGCGCCAGAGTGTCGCGGTAGGCCGGGAACTTTTCACTCAGCAACGGCAGCACGCGATGACGCAGGAAATTGCGCGGATAAATATCGTCGGCATTGCTCTCATCCTCTATCCAGTGCAACTGATGCGCTGCGGCATAGGCCAGGGTCTCTTGGCGGGAGCAGTGCAACAAAGGCCTGATCAGCGGGACTGAATCGGCACGTTCGGTGTACTGGGGCATGGCGCTCGCGCCGCGCACCCCTGCACCGCGCAACAATTGCAGCAACAGCGTTTCCGCCTGGTCGTCGGCATGGTGTGCCACAGCCACAAAATCGCAGGACTGGTCGGCAAAAGCCGCATGGCGCAGTTTGCGCGCCGCCGCTTCGATGCCATGCTCACGCAATGGCGCGATGTCCACGCGTTCGATGTGCAGGGAAATGTGGAGTCTGGCGCAAAGATCGGCGCAGAAATCCGACCAGGCATCCGCATTCGGGCTGATGCCGTGATGGACATGCAATGCGGACAGTTGCCAGGAAAAACGTGTGGAGAGTTTATGCAGCAGATGCAGCAGTACCACAGAGTCCACGCCACCGCTCAAACCGATCAGGATCGAGCTATGCGCGGGAAGCAGCGGCGCGATCTGCGCTGCTACACGTTCGGTGAGATTATTGCCTGTCAAGAAATGTCCTTTACAAACATTTGTTGGCTCAATTGAGCGCCAAATGCCGGGCGTCCTGATTCCATTTCCATTTCAAAAGCAAAAAATCGTAGGTCGGGCTTAACCAGCCTGCGTGTGTTGTTGGGGCTTTAGCCCCTTACAACCACGGCGTACCCCTTGCGGGTGTACTTGCTGAGCGCTAACCAGCGGCTTATGTCACCGTTAACCAATGACTTATGTTGGCGTAGTTTGCCAGCAAAGTCGCTGGTTATGCGCCGGATGACGGATGAATAGAACCTTATTGGAGCGCGACTTCCTTGAACTTGCCATAACTCATCAGCCGGTTGAAGCGATCCTGTATCAGGCTGACCGTTGGCTTGCTTTGCGCGGTCTTGAGCGCGTCCTGCAACGCCTTTTTCACGGACTGCATGGTTGCCGCATAATCGCGATGCGCGCCGCCCAGCGGTTCGCTGATGATCTTGTCCACCAGGCCCAGCGCTTTCAAACGCGTTGCCGTGATGCCCAGAGTCTCTGCGGCATCGGGTGCTTTCTCCGCGCTTTTCCAAAGGATCGATGCGCAACCTTCCGGCGAGATCACCGAGTAAGTGCTGTATTGCAGCATCAGCAGCGCGTCGCCGACGGCGATCGCCAGTGCCCCGCCGGAGCCGCCTTCACCGATCACGGTGCAAATGATAGGCACGCGCAACTCGCTCATCTCATACAGGTTGCGCCCGATCGCCTCGGACTGCCCCCGCTCTTCCGCGTTCACGCCCGGATAAGCTCCCGGCGTGTCGATGAAGGTCATGATGGGAATGCCGAATTTTTCCGCCAGGCGCATCAGGCGCATCGCCTTGCGATAGCCTTCCGGACGCGGCATGCCGAAATTGCGGATGATCTTCTCTTTGGTATCCCGGCCCTTTTGATGCCCGATCACCATCACGCTCTGCCCGTTGAAGCGCGCCAAACCGCCCACGATCGCCTTGTCGTCGGCAAACGAGCGGTCACCGTGCAATTCCTCGAAATCGGTGAATAGCGCCTCGACGTAATCCAGCGTGTAGGGGCGCTGCGGATGTCGCGACACTTGCGAGATCTGCCAGGGCGAAAGCTTGCTATACACGTCTTTGGTCAACGCCTCGCTCTTTTTCGACAAGCGCGA
>JADGRM010000086.1 GCA_017880945.1 Gallionella sp.
ACCCACACTTGCATCTGGGTGTCCTTGCACACTGCCATCGCGCAGCCGACTTTCTTGGTGGCGCGCCAGACCATCTGCGTGTAGTGTCCGCACATCTTGCCCGGCGTGCAGCTATTGTTTGAGTAGTCGTAATCCGCCATCTCGCTGCCCCAACTATCCACCACTTGTTGCGGCGATACTTGTTGCATTTCCTTGCGGCCATCGGACCAGTTCATCGCGCTGCCCCAGAATAGATTTTCACCGTATTTCCCATCCGGTTTGCTGTGGCGCATCTGGCAATGGTTGGTCTGTTTCAGGTTGTCCGCCCAGGCTTGGGCAGATACTGCCAGTGCTGGCGAATAACTGAGTTGCTCCTTCACCCCCACTGCGGCTCGCCATTTGTTGTGCGCAGTGATGAATGCTTTGGGATCGAAGTTTCCGGCGTAAGCGGGTAAGGTTGCCAATGTTGTGGCAAAGAGAATGGTGAAGTGTTTAAGTTTCATGGATTTTCAACCTTAAGAAATGTAATTTCTGTTCTCCCAATTTCGAGGGGGGAGAATTTGGGTGGAGATGGGTTTTAGTGGCGATAGTCAGCACTCATCCCGGTCTCGCCCCAGAATATTGAGGAGTAAGGTGCCCCTTTTATCGTCCCAACACCTTGAGATACACCGTGCGATAAGCCTCTGCACTGTTTTGCCAACTGAAATCTTTCGCCATGCAGTTTTTACGCAGGGCTTCCCATTGGCTGGTGTTGTGGTACAGGCCGACTGCGCGCTGTATCGTGGCATACAGATTTTCGGCGGTCATGCCGTTGAACGTGAATCCGCTGGCCGTGGCGTCCTTCAGGGTTGCGGCGGTGCAGTCCGCCACCGAATCCGCCAGGCCGCCGGTGGCGTGGACGATGGGCGGGGTGCCGTAGCGTTGGCTGTACATCTGGTTCAGGCCGCAGGGTTCGAAGCGCGACGGCATGACGAACATATCCGCACCGGCTTCGATCTGGTGCGAGAGCTCTTCGCTGAAACCGATCATCACGCCGATCTTGCCGGGATAGAGATGCGACAAGTCGCGCGCGGTTTTCTGCATTTGCGCATCGCCGCTGCCGAGCATCGCCAATTGCACCGGCAGCTCAGTCAGCAGCGGCGCGATCTCCAGCAACAAGTCCAGACCCTTCTGATCGGTGAAGCGGCTGACCACCCCGAGCAACGGCACATCCGGCTCGATATTCAAGCCCATCCTGCTTTGCAGGAATTCCTTATTGACCGCCTTTCCATTCATGTTTACGCTGCTGTATTGCCTGGCGAGATACGGGTCTGTCGCCGGATCCCATTCGTCCGTGTCGATACCGTTGAGTATGCCGGTGAGATGATCACTGCGCGTGGTCAGCAGACCTTGCATGCCGAAACCGAGTTCTTCCTGCTGGATCTCTTTTGCGTAATTCGGGCTGACCGTGGTGATGTGGTCGGCGTAGAACAAACCGGCTTTAAGGAACGACAGGCTGCCGTAAAACTCCACACCGTCGATGCTATAACAAGACGGCGGCAAGTGGAGCTGCTGCACCGTCGCCGGAGGAAAGATGCCCTGAAAAGCCAGGTTGTGGATCGCGATGACGCTCGGCACCGCACCCGGCGCAAAGTGCAGATACGCTGGCGTCAGGGCAGTTTGCCAGTCGTTGCAATGCACCAGATCGGGATGCCAGGCTAGCGGCGATGCGCTGCTGCCCAGCACGGCTGCTACTTTGGACAGTAAGCCGAAACGCAGCGCGTTGTCTGCCCAGTCGTGTCCCTGAGTATTCTGATAGGGTCCTCCTTCACGCTGGTATAAGCTCGGACAGTCCAACACCAATAGAGGCACGGCATTCGCCAACGTGCCGGACAATAGTCGTGCGGGGGGAAAACCCGGCAGGTCATCGAAGCTTGCCACGACCTGGTGATGCGCCAGTTGCGCGATGACCGGGTTGTAACCCGGCACGAGCACCCTCACGTCCACACCGATGGCGCGCAAAGCGGCGGGCAACGCGCCGCTGACATCCGCCAAGCCACCTGTCTTGATCAACGGCGCGACTTCGGAAGTCGCGAACAGGACTTTCAATTCGGCCAAGGCAGACTCACTTTTCGAAGAAATATCATCTGACGCGTGAGTTGTGTGTTTACAGCCAGCGCATCATGCCCAACTCAAACGGATGAGTCAGCATCTCGTGGCAGGGGTAGGCGCGGATATGATATTCAAGATTGCCGCAATGTTCCGGTTTCACATCGGCGGCGAATACGTTTTCACCCGTGTCAGTCATCGTGCCGGTGGCAACAAAAGGGTAGCGGAGCGAGCTTTGCAATTTCTCCCGCTTGCTACATAAACCCAGCAGCATCTCGACATTCACATCGTTGGGGTTGAGACCATTCAGCTTGACCGCCACTTCGAGGCGCAGGCTGTCGCCGAATTTGATTTCCTGCTGTACGGCATCCAGGCGACGCAATTCGACTCCCGGCCAAGCGTGGCGAATGCGGGCTTTCCAGCCGGCGATGATGCGAGAATTTCCATACTCATTTTGTGAGTACAAACGATGTTGCCGGCTGGCAGGCAAGTAACACTTGACCAGATATTCTCCCACCATGCGTTTTGAGTTGAAGCGCGGCATGATGGTTGCCATCGAGCGTTTGGCCATCTTCACCCAGTCAGGCGAGAAACCCATATTGCCGTGTTCATAGTACAGAGGTATGACCTGGTCTTGCAACAACTCGTAGAGCGTGTGGGTCTCTTCGCGGGTGCGTGCCTCCTCGCTCAGTAATTCCGATACCGGCTTGATCGCCCAGCCGTTCGTGCCGTCATAACTTTCGCCCCACCAGCCGTCCAGTACCGACAAGTTGATCGTGCCATTCATACCAGCCTTCATCCCGGATGTGCCACTGGCCTCAAGCGGATATAAGGGGTTGTTCAACCAGACGTCCACACCGGAAACCAGCACGCGGGACAGGCCAAGATCATAACCTTCCACCATCAGGATCTTGCCGATGAACTCCGGCATCTTGGAAATCTGGGTGATGCGGCGGATCAGCTCTTGTCCCGGGATATCTGCGGGATGCGCCTTTCCGGCGAAGATAAATACCGCCGGACATTCCGTGTTGTGCAGGATTTCGCGCAGCCAGTCGAGGTCGCCGAACAACATCGTGGCACGCTTGTAAGTTGCAAAGCGGCGTGCGAAGCCGATGGTCAGGATATCCGGATTTTCCGGATTGACATACTTGAGCAGACGATCCAGATGCGCCTCGGAACCGTTATTGCGGAAATGTTGCGCGGTGATACGTTCGCGCACGATGCTCAACATCTGCGCCTTCAGGGTTTGGCGCACGCTCCAGAACAAGTGGTCAGGGATCTGATCCACCCTTTTCCAGAATTCCACGTCATTCATGCGCGCGCTCCATTCCAGTCCGAGATGGCGTTCCAGCACTGCTATCCACTCGGACGCCAGGAAAGTCGGCGCATGCACCCCGTTGGTGACATACGTCATCGGATTCTCATGATGATCGATTTCCGGCCACAAATCGCCGCAAATCACCGAAGACACCTCGCCATGGATGCGCGATACGCCATTGTTGAAACGGGTGCTGCGTATGGCCAGCGCCGTCATGTTAAAATCGGGACTATCCTTGGTTCTGCCTAGCGCCAGAAACTCCTCGCGAGTCAGTTTGAGTTCCGAGAAATAGTGCTCGAAGTATTCCTGCACCATCCCTTCGCTGAAATGATCATGTCCTGCCGGTACGGGTGTGTGCGTGGTAAAGACCGTGTTGACCGCTACCGCCTCCATAGCCGCGGAAAAATCCAGACCATAATTGGCGATTTTCTGACGGATACGTTCCAGCACCAGAAATGCCGCATGACCTTCGTTGATATGCCAGACCGTCGGCTTCAATCCCAGCTCCTGCAACGCGCCTACACCGCCGATGCCCAGCACGATTTCCTGCTCGATGCGCATCACCTTGTCGCCACCGTACAAGCGGTGCGTGATGTCGCGATCATGGGGGCTGTTGCTTTCCAGATCGGTGTCCAGCAAGTACAGCGTGATGTGTCCGATCCTGGCTTGCCAAATTTTGAGATTGAGTTTGCGGCCCGGCAAATTGACCGATGTATAGGCTTCGGAACCGTCGGCACGCTTGGCCGGAACGATGGGCAAGTCTTCAAAATGCGAATCGCTGTTGGAAGCGATCTGATTGCCTTCGCCATCTATGGTTTGATGGAAATATCCCTGGCGATACAACAAACCGACTCCGATGAATGGCAGGCGTAAATCACTCGCTGCCTTGCAGTGGTCGCCCGCCAGGATTCCCAAGCCGCCGGAGTAGATCGGGAAACTTTCGTGAAAACCGAATTCGGCGCAGAAATATGCGACCAAGTCGTCTCTACGCAGCCAGTCTGATCCGCTGGCCGGTAATCGGTAATCGTGGTAAGTGTCATAGTCTGCCAATACGCGGTTGTAATTGCCGATGAACACCTGGTCATCGGCCGCATCCAGCAGACACTGCTCGTCCACCCGTTTCAAAAATGCCTTGGGGCTTTGCCCGGTAGCCTTCCACAATCCCTGGTGCAGACTCGCAAACAGCGCGCGCGTCGGGCGATCCCAGCTATACCAAAGGTTGTTTGCCAGCTCTTCAAGACGCGCCAGGCGCGCCGGGATTTTTGGAAGAACTTGTAAATTGTATGCAGTGCTTCTTTTCATGGGTCGATTACGTAGTAAGGATTCGAAATTGTGCTCGCGCGTGACTTTGGATTATAGCGTAACTGTCACGCACCGCTGGAACACTCTGCATGAAAGGCTTATCTCAGCGCTCCGGTGTTGCAGCCCGATCGAGATGCCACTCCGCAACCGCAATGCGTGCCGCAGGTAGATAATCTCCATGCAATATCCGTTCCAGCGCTGCACGCTTTCCCGCACCCGCCACTAAAAATATTTTCTGCCGGGCCGCATTCAAGCTGTTCAAGCCGAGTGAAACCCGCTCTGCGGGAGGCTTGGGCGCATCGAATACCGGTACGACTGCCGCCGCGCTCTCCGTTGCAGGATTGTCCGGAAACAGGCTGGCCGTATGGCCATCCTCACCCATGCCCAGCAGCACCAGATCCAACGGTGCAATATTGCCCAATAATGATGCATACATGGCAGCGGCCTCGCGTGCTCCCAGCTCGGCGGGAATGTTATGGATATTGGTTGTCGGAATGGCGACATGATCCAGCAATGACTCACGCACCATGCTGTCATTGCGCTGTGCATCTCCATTGGGCAGGCAGCGCTCATCGCCAAAATAGACATGAACATGATTCCAGTCGATGGCGAGTTCACGCAGTTTTTGATAGCAACGACGCGGTGTCTCGCCACCGGCCAACGCGACATGAAACGCGCCGCGCGCGGCGATCGCCTGTGCTGCCAGCTCAGCGATGCGTAGTGCGACCGCAGCACTCAAGTCATCCAGATCATCATGCACAATGACTGCCTGCGCATTCGGCAATTCAGCGATACTCATGATGCATCAATGGTCAAGTTGCGCGGCATACAAAGCCGGGCCGTACAGCGCGGCGCGGTCATTCAATATCACCCTGACCGGCATAGCCTCAAGTAAAGGACGCATCCTGCCCTTGTTGAGGAATGCATCAAGAAACGCACCTTTTTGCAGTAGCGGTAAAATTTTTGGTGCGATACCACCCCCCAGATACACTCCGCCGCGACTCATCATCTTGAGTGCAAGGTTGCCCGCCTCCGCACCATACAGGCGCACGAACCAATTCAATGTTTCGACGCAGATATCATCCCGGCCGGACAGCGCGGCATGGGCAATGGCTGCGGCTGCATCACCGCTATGCATTTCTTCCGCCAGCCATCGCGGTACGGCAACATGATGATGAAGATTCAGGAATTCATGCAGACTGAGCAATCCCATACCGGATACGACACGCTCCCAACTGACGTGCTGGTGCTGTCGCTGAAGATGGCGCAGCAAAGCCATGTCCAGCTCATTGTCCGGGCTGAAGCTGGCATGCCCGCCTTCGGTGGCGAAGGGGTGGTGTGAACGCCCGTCCCAAAACAGACCCGCTTCGCCCAAACCCGTGCCCGCAGCGATCACGGCGGCATTGCCACTGGCATCCGGCGCACCAGATTGCAAAGTGACCAGATCATTTTCGCCCAGTGCCGGCAGCCCGTATGCGGTTGCTTCCAGGTCATTGAGCAAGGTGCAGTGTGTGAAGCCGAACCGATGTTGCAAAGCATCGGCATCGATATGCCAAGGCAGATTGGTGGTTTTCACCACCCTGCCCTGCACCGGACCGGCGATACCGAAAGCCGCATGATTAAAGTGAAACTCGCGCAGCGAGACCGCGTCCCTCTCTCCCGCTTGTGGAAGATAACCAGCGACTTGCCCGCTTGCGGGCTTAGTCGAATGGCTGGTAGTTCTATCAGAGTTAGGAGAGAGGGAGGTTTCTATGCCAGAAAGAAATTCGTCCAGCATTATTTCGAACGTGGCGTAATCACGGCTCGGATAACTGAGTTCATGCACGATCTGAACTTGAGTGCCGCTGACATCGACAACTGCGAGGCGCGTCTTGGTTCCGCCGATGTCACCTGCAAGAATATTTTTCACGGACAAGTTCTTAGTGGGCCTGGAGATCGGCGCAACCTGCGCACCATGTTACCGCCCATCTTGCCCAGTCCTGTCATCGCCAACCGCATAAATCCTCCAGGGAATAATTCAAGCAGTTCAACCTGTAATAGAACCACATCAGGGCTATCATAAAGCAGTGAGTGAATTATATGCCTTATTCACCGGTGCAAACGACGGACGAACCAGGCCAATATCATCTTGCGGTTCACTCATTTCCACTGAAGACACCCTGTGAATCAATAGAAACTAAAGGTATAAAACAGATCCAGCGCATCCTCGGTGCCGGTGCGGGTGACGACGGTGATGCGCGGGGTCAGTGTGTAGGTAAATTTGGTAACACCGCCGACTTCGTTCAAGCCCTGCTCGTAGCTGATGCGGGCTCGCGCAGACAACTGCTTGCCAACGGTCACTTTCTGAATCTGCTGCGAGTCTGCCCCGGTTTGCTGGCTCATGGAAATCTCATCGACGCCGAGTGACTTCGCCAGTTGCCCGGAGGACTGTCCGCCCAGTATGTTGCCGGCGGCGGCAAGCAGTAACGCGGTATCTACGCCGCTGCTCTCCGTCGCGCGTCCCAATACGATCCAGGACAATTTTTCCGCATCCGGCACGTTGGGCGTGGATACCAAACGCACCGATGGGCGACGCACCGTACCGGTCACTTCAACTCCCGCTTCGACACTCAGTCCCTTGCGCAGGGCGAGGATATTCAACCCCGGATCATCCAGCGGCCCCCGGAAATTCACGATACCGCGTTCCACCTGCAAGCGCTGCCCATACGCATCGAACACCGCATCCTGCGCCGCGATGATGCCGGTCACGCGCAACGGTTCACCCGGCTCTCCCCGCACTTTGAGCTGACCGGCCAAACGCCCCTCCAATCCCGAAGCACGTATGTAGAAGTGGTCGCCCAACTCCAGCGTGGCATCCACCGTCCTCGGCGGACCGACCCGGCTGGCAGTCTCCTGTCCACTGATCTGCACATCCTCTGACCAGCGCGGCCGATCGCTGACCGGCTGATTGATGAGCCCGGCATCGGCACGGATGTTGCCTTCCAGCATCAGTGTTTTACTGGCGTAACGTGCATGCCCCGTGCCGGAAGCGATGATCCAGCGGTCTGTGCGTTGTGCCAATGGCAAATGTTCCGCAGTGATTTGCAGATCGCCACTGCCACCCTTCAGATCCATAAGTCCGCTCGCGCTCAACTTTCCGGTGCCGGCGGGGAAAGTGTAATCTGCGAACCGCTTGTCGTGCGGCGGCGGCAGATAGGGCGCTGAAAAAGCAAGGCGATCGACATGCACGGCATCGGACTCGAAACGTGCTTTCAGTTCGCCCTGCTCCAGACGGATTCCCTGATCCAGCAAGTTCAGACTCAACGCGTCACCATTTGCCACACCCAGCAGGCGTGGAGACAGTAAAGTGCCGATCAGCTCAGCATCGAAATTCAGCCGCCCGCCGCTTTGCAGGTTGCTGTCCAGCATTGGCCCGAGCCAGGACAAATCATCCGAATGCAGATGCAGGTGTCCGGCAAGCGCCGCATCCGGCAATATCGTCCAGCCGGTAACGGTGTGCGTCAGCGGCATACTGGCCTGCACCTTCACCTCGCCCAGATGCTCACCGCTGGCATCCAGTCGAGCATGCAATTGGTCCTGTTCTGCACTCAGAGACAGCTGCATGTCGCTCAATCCCAGCCGCAAACCGGTATTGCCATCCACCACCCAATCGCCGCTTTCGCGCTGCACCTGCAACCGGCCATGCAAGTGCTCATCCAAAGTCGCGTCCCAGGCTCCGCCAAAACGCATCGGGTCGAATGCATCGGTCACGGATTTGTTTTGCTGCATGTTCATCGCGCGCACATTGATGCCGCTGAAGTGCCCGGCACTGTGCCAGCGTTGCGGCGTCCATTGCATGTCGGAAAACTGGATTTTCCCGCCAGCAATAGCTACATCCGCTGTGCCGAGCTGAAAGGAATCTTTGGCAAACGACAGCGGCGCAGCCGTCAAAAGGTGAAACGGCAGTACTCCCTGCGCAGCCACCTCATCAATCGCACCGCGCCATTGCAGTGCTTGCCAACCCTGTGCAGGATCACTCAAGCCTCCGTTCGCCTTCAAGGTCAATTCGCCGAGTGCGTCATCACCTTGCGCGATGCGGGCGGATGCA
>JADGRM010000087.1 GCA_017880945.1 Gallionella sp.
CCAAAAGGCTTTGCATAGCCATCTGACTAAGTTGGCAAACTACGCCAACATAAGTCATTGGTTAACGGTGACATAAGCCGCTGGTTAAGCCCGACTTACTATGGATTGTTTTACCTTTAGAAATGGAAATGGAATTAGCGCAACGGGAAATGCCGGTAGAACAATCGCTTCACAAATTCCACCGCCACCAGATAGCAAATCACCATTACCGGCAGGATCAGGAAGAACAGCGGCGGCGGAGCGACGAAGCCGAGCTGCGTCGCAAATGGTGTGAACGGCAATGCCACGGCCACCAAGACCACCGTCAGTGAAGTGACAGTCAGCGCAAGGCTGGGCCGGCTCTTGAAGGGGCTGCCCCGGGTGCGTATCACGAAGATCACCAGCACCTGGGTGGCGATGGATTCAATGAACCAGCCGGTGTGGAACAGCTCTTCACCGGCGCCGAAAACCTTCAGCAGGATGAAGAACGTCAGGATGTCGAACACCGAACTGACCGGGCCGACCACCCACATGTAGTTGCGGATGAAGGTCGTGTCCCAGTGCCTGGGGTGGGTCAGATAAGTGTTGTCCACGTTATCCATCGGGATCGGCAGTTCCGAGACATCGTAGAGCAGATTGTTGAGCAATATCTGTGACGGCAGCATCGGCAGGAAGGGCAGGAACAGCGTCGCACCGGCCATACTGAACATGTTGCCGAAATTCGAGCTCGTCCCCATCATGATGTATTTCAGGATGTTGGTGAAGGTGCGCCGCCCTTCCTGCACGCCCGCGTGCAGCACGTTCAGATCTCCCCGCAGCATGATCATGTCGGCCGCCGCCTTGGCCACGTCCACGGCGCTGTCCACCGAGATACCGACGTCCGCCGAACGCAGCGAAGGCGCATCGTTGATACCGTCCCCGAGGTAACCGACCGTGTGTCCCTGTGCTTTCAACGACAGGATGACGCGGTTCTTCTGCGCCGGTGTGACGCGGCAGAACAGGTTGGCCTCTCTCACCCGCACCGCCAGTGTCGGGTCATCCAATTGTTGCAGCTCGCTGCCGTTCAGCACGCCCGTGACCGGCATGCCCAGCTGGCCGCACACATAGCGGGTGACCAGTTCGCTGTCGCCGGTGACGATCTTGACGCTGACACCGTCCGCCGCCAGCGCCTTGAGCGCATGCGCCGCGCTTGTTTTCGGCGGATCGAGGAAGGCTGCGAAGCCGGCGAAGATCAGTTCGGTTTCATCATTGACTACGGCATGCGGATGATCCAGTGCCACTGTCCGCCAGGCGATGCCGAGTACCTTGAAGCCTTCCTTGCCCAGGCTGTCGTGCAAGACCTGGATGGATGCCCGCGCTTTGTCGTCCAATGGTTGAAAGCCTTGCTCTTCGCCCAAAGCATATTGCGTGGACAACCTGAGGATATCCTCGGGCGAGCCCTTGACCACGAGCAGCCGTTTCTCGCCCTGATCAACAAGAACCGAAACGCGCCGCCGTTCGAAGTCGAACGGCACCTCGTCGATCTTGCGCCAGCTGCTTGCATCAATCTCCTTGTGCTCGAGGATCGCGTCATCCAGCGGACTCTTTAGTCCTGTCTCGAAATAGCTGTTGAGGTAGGCCAGCTGCAACACCTGCGCGCTGTCGTTGCCTTGCGCGTCGAGGTGACGTTCGAGCTTGATGCGCCCCTCGGTGAGCGTGCCGGTCTTGTCGGTGCACAACACGTCCATGCTGCCCAGATTGTGGATCGCGGCGAGCCGCTTCACGATTACCTGCTTCTTCGCCATGCGCAATGCGCCGCGCGACAGCGTCACGGTGATCACCATCGGCAACAGTTCCGGCGTGAGGCCGACGGCCAGCGCGATGGCGAACAGGAACGACTCGAGGAACGGCCGGTGAAAGAACGCATTGATCAAAAAGACGAACAGCACCAGCATGAAAGTCAGGCGCATGATCAGCATGCCGAAGCTCTGGGTGCCCAACTCGAAAGCGGTGGGCGGCGCCTTGGCCTGCAACGAATCCGCGATGTCGCCCACCGCCGTGTCGGCACCGGTACGGCACACCATGGCCTTGGCCATCCCGCTGATGACGGAGGTGCCCATGAACACGGCATTCTCGGCCTGGCTGAGGTCTGCCGCCGGTGCCGATAGTTCGCGTGCATGTTTTTCCACCGGATAGGATTCGCCGGTCAGCAACGACTGGTTGATGAAGAAATCCTTGGCCTCGAGCAAGCGGCAATCGGCCGGGATCAGATCGCCCGCAGCCAACAGCACTACATCGCCCGGCACCAGACCGGCGATCGGAATCTCCTGGGAATGATCATCGCGCAGCACCGTGGCCCGAACCGCGACAGTCTTCTTCAACTGATCCGCAGCGCGACCGGCCCGGTATTCCTGAAAGAAATCCAGCGTCACACTCATCAGCACGATAGCCCAGATGATCACGAATCCGGTGATCTCGCCGGTCAGCGCGGACACCGCGCTTGCCGCCAGCAGAACCATCACCAGCGGATTTTTGAAGTGGCTCAGGTACTGGATCAGCAGCGGCCGTTCGCCGTGATCCCGCAGCGTGTTGGGGCCGAACCGTGCGCTTCGCGCACGCGCTTCCTGTTGGCTCAGCCCGGCCTGGGTCGCCTCCAGTTGTGATTGCAGGGATTCGGTTGGCAGATTCCAGAACAGCGCGTCGGGGCGATCCATAGTGTTAGTCTTCTTTCGGCACAGCCATGCGTGGAGTGTTCAAACATGATCATCGTACGCCGGAATGGGGATAACTGCGAAAGATACGGGATTCGGGAAAGTCAGCAACAATGTGACCCGTTGATAAAGCCGGGAGAGAAAGAGTTGCTTCAGGGAGAACGTCTTTGAAAAGCGAAGCAAGGGTGAGCGCAGTCACCAGCCCTCGTGGAGGGCTGGTGTACCAACAAATGATTTACTGCTGATTTATTTCTTTGCGCCGTTCACTGCTGTTTTGAGCGTAGCGCCAGCCTTGAATGCCGGAACCTTGGCTGCTTTGATCTTGATTGCTTCGCCAGTGCTGGGATTACGGCCAGCGCGTGCAGCACGCTTGCGTACTTCGAATGTGCCAAAACCAACCAAGGCGACATTGTCACCCTTCTTGAGTGTGTTGGTGACGATCTCAATCAGTGCTGCAATGTTGCGGTCAGCATCTGCTTTGGAACTGCCTGTCTTGTCGGCCAAGGCATCGATGAGTTCTTTTCTGTTCATGTTTTTTCCTTAGTTGTTATTACTGCACATGCAGCAGATGGGAGTTTAGCACCAGTTTTAAGCTGTTTAAAATATTTCTCCATCAGGCGGGATAACGTATCCCGCCCCATAAATGACTATTTGGCGCGACCGTATCTTGCGGTGAAGCTGGCTTTGCCCAGCGCATTTCCATGAATCATGTAGCCGGTCAGCGCAGCGGTGGCATCGGCGGGAACATCGATCTTGTCGGTCTTGAGCGCGTATACGGTGAAAATATAGTGATGCGGCTTGTCGCCTTGAGGTGGGCAGGTGCCGCCCCAAGCCGCTACACCGTAGTCGGTGCGGCCTTGTACCGCGCCTTTGGGCAGGGTCGTGCTGTTGAGTACACCTGCGTTCGGAGCCAGTTCGTTGACGTCAGCCGGGATGTTGATGACCACCCAGTGCCACCAGCCAGAGCCTGTAGGCGCATCGGGATCGTACATGGTCACGGCGAAACTCTTGGTGCCTTTGGGGGCCCCGCTCCATTTGAGCGCGGGCGATTTGTTCTCGCCTGAACAGCCAAAGCCATTGAACTCGAAGTTCTTGGGTATCGTGCCGTTGGCTTTTATTTCCGGGCTGGAAAGCTTGAAATCGGAGGCATAAGTCAAAGTCGATAAACCAGATAAAGCAACAGCAAACAGTATGCGACGCATGAAGGTTCTCCTTGAATATAAATCGGGGGCAGAATTGTAGCACCGTTGATGTTCACGCAAAATCAATCCGGTTGGCGCAGGTTTAGGCATTCTCAAACAATCAATATTTGCATTGAGACGTGGGCCGCCGCAATAATATAAACTGCATCAAACAAAATGAGGTTATCTTCAGTCGAAAGCAATGCCATGTATGACACATACGAGGAGTGTAACCATGAAACAAGCAACCAAACTTGAAGCCGTCACGCAGCCGCGGACGATAGAGCACATCATCACCGGGGTGGAGACCAGCGACGGAGCAGGTGTCAAACTCACGCGCGTGCTCACGCAGAATCTGCAACAGCGGCTCGATCCGTTCCTGATGCTCGACAACTTTCACAGCGACGACCCGGACGATTATATCGCCGGCTTTCCCGACCATCCGCACCGCGGTTTCGAGACCGTCACCTACATGATCGCCGGGCGTATGCGCCATCGCGATAATGCCGGACATGAAGGGCTGCTGCAGAACGGCGGCGTGCAGTGGATGACTGCCGGTCGAGGCATCATCCATTCCGAGATGCCGGAACAGGAAGGTGGTGTCATGGAAGGCTTCCAGCTCTGGCTGAACCTGCCTGCACGGAGCAAGATGATCCCCGCCTGGTACCGCGACATTCCGAAATCCGAAATCCCTGAGTATTTGACACCGGAAGGCGTGTCGGTGCGCGTCATCGCGGGTACCAGCAACGGAATTACCGGCGCAATGACGCGCGAGGACACCGAGCCGCTGTATATCGACATCGATCTTCCCGCTGGAAGTACGTTCTCGACGATGATTCCGGCGACGCATAATGCCTTCGTCTATGTCTACCGCGGCGCGATCACGATCAGCGGCAAGGCCTTGGGCGAAAACCGCATGGGCATACTCGCCAACACGCCGCAAGCCGATGGCGTGACCCTGAGCGCAACAGTTCCGGCCAAAGCCATTCTGGTCTCCGGCAAACCGCTCGGCGAACCTATCATGCAACACGGCCCGTTCGTGATGAACACCAAAGAAGAGATCTATCAGGCCATCAGGGATTATCAGGAAGGCCGTTTAGGCAGCGCAAGGTAAGGGTGCGAAAGTTGCCGAGTCGGCCATAAACCCAATAGCCCACTGGTTCAGGAAGAAATAAAAAGGCCTGACCGAAGCCAGGCCCTCCCCTTTTATATTGCCGTTTGGGGTAATGCGAATCGCTACTTATCTAATTGGCGGGTTTGCCGGCAAATAAAATCATGAAACAAAGCACGATAAATGGCGACAAGACCAGCGGTAAAAAAATCATGGATATTGACAAGATAGTGCCTCCAATTAGGTTAAGGGAATATACGAACACCACAGCAGATTGTTTACTGCCTCGACAGCAAACAATTAGTCCGGTTGGGCTGAGAGTGAGCCGGTAGTGTGGCAACGAAATAGTGGCATCGCTTGATTGAAAAGGCAAGAATAATCAACAAAAAAAGACCATATAATCAATATGGTAATGATGATTGCCGAATGACCAGGATGAAAGGAAAAGGATGTAAATATCCGAGTTGAGCTATTGATGTCGGGCTATATGATGGGCTAAACAGCACATACCACGCTAGTTACAGAGCGGTCGGATTTCGACTTTCATCACCAAAGTGGTTTGATTAACCTCATATCGAGGCCTATACTAAAAAAGCTTAGACAATAAAAGCTGCCGGATTCTTATGGAGAGCGACATGACTAAAAGATGGATATTTTCCCTGTTGTTAGTCTGCCTGTGGGTTCCCGCGGTCGCCAATGCCCAGCCCAAGCGTGATACGCCGCGCGGTGAATTGCTGTATTCGACGCATTGCATCGCCTGCCACAACGCCAAGATTCATTGGCGGAACAAGAAGATCGCCAAGGATTGGACCGGTCTGAAAGCCCAAGTACGCCGGTGGCAGGGGATTCAGGGGCTGGTATGGAGTGATAATGACGTGGCGGAGGTTGCGAGATACCTGAATGCCCGCTACTACCACTACCCTGAGCACGTTCAATAGTCTTCATCCTTTTTATCTGCAGCGGCCATCCCCGGATTTCAGTCACCTGTCAGCGTAGCCGCCGGCAAAATCGTGGCCTGCACCACATTGTTCAAAGGACGGAATCCGGTGCTTATACCGGATGGCAAGACCCGTGTGCGATTCGCCCGAGATTGTTGGCAAGCTCTCGGCGAATCGATCGTGCAACATGGGCCGTTCGTGATGAACATCAAAAAAGAAATATTTCAGGCTATCATTGAATTTCGCGAAGGACACCTTGCCGACGCGAAGTTAAGTACCGCGACGTTTATTTAACCTGTAACTTTAACTGGGAGGATCAACCATGAACGCATTGAATCATTATGGCCCTTTGGCCGGCCGCATCCTGATTGCACTGATCTTTGTATTTGCAGGATTCGGAAAAATCACCGGTTTTGAAGGCACGGTCGGTTACATCGCCAGCAAGGGGCTGCCGCTGCCCCAGTTGGCTGCGGCCGGCGCGATCATCATCGAACTGGGCTGCGGTACCATGCTGGTGCTGGGCTTGAAGACGCGTTGGGCGGCGGCGGCAATGTTGATATTCACCGGACTGGCCGCATTGTTCTTCCACAATTTTTGGGCAGTGTCTCCAGACCAGGCACAAAACCAGATGATTCACTTCATGAAAAACATCGCAATCATGGGCGGACTGCTTTTTGTGGTGATAAATGGCGGCGGACCATTAAGCCTGGACCGGGCCAACAAAAAGTAAGGTACTCGGCACTGTCCGTCGTGGTCGAGAACCAGACGGACATTGCTCCTGCTATTTGTCACGCCGCCACAATGTTTCCGCCGCGGCTTGTATGCGGTTGATGCAGCGGCTCAGCACGAACAACAGATCCGACAAACGATTCAGATATGGCAGCGCATGCTGCGGCACGGCATCACTTTGTGACAATACGGCCAGATCACGCTCGGCGCGGCGCGCCACGGTGCGTGCCACGTGGCATAACGCGCCTGCGCGCGAGCCGCCCGGCAGGATGAATTCGCGCAGCGGCGGCAAGTCGGCGTTGTAGTGCGCGATCTGCTCATCCAGCCATGTGATTTTGCTTTGCGCGAACACGTCCTGCGTGGGCAGCGCGAACGCACCACCCAGATCGAACAGGTCATTCTGGATCTGCAACAACACCACGCGAATATCGGGCGGAAGCTGTTCGGCGAGCAGCACGCCAAGCTGGCTGTTCAGTTCATCCACACTGCCCAGTACGGCGATGCGCGCGTGGTCTTTGCCGAGGCGTGTGCCATCGGCCAGGCCGGTACTGCCCTTGTCACCGGTGCGGGTGGTGATCTTGGATAATCTCATGTGAACCTCCAAAAATTTACTGCGCGATTCGATAGCGGTGTTGCGCGGTGCTCATTCCTCGTCTATCTATTCGATATGCCTCGTCATTGCGCTCCGTGCGCCTAGCTCTCGAACCGCTCGCTACAATTTTTGAAGATTCACACATGTCATTGCCTTTTCATGTTCATTGCTGTTCCAGACATGCAAAGTATACCGCCGCATCAGGCTGGGTGCGATTGCGCTGCGCCTGCCAGATCATCTCGCTGAGGCATTCCATCATGCGGTGCTGTGCATCGTGTTCCGATTCGAGCCGCTGGGTCAGGCGCACGAAATGCGCGCGTATGCCCTTAGGTTGGTCGATGGAGATCTGTTCCTCGATCGTGAGGTGCATCATCAGGTGCAGAAAAGGGTTGGTTGCGCCATGTTCCGGCAGGTAGTCCTTCTCCTGATACTGTTGCGGATTTTCCAGCACGGCAAAGTATTCGGGATGCTTGGCGATGAGCTGCGCGGCGAGGTCTTCCAGCGGCGTGAGCAATTCTCCGGCCCGGCGCTTGCGCCAGGACTCGAACAGAAAATTGCGTGCTTCATCTCGAGATGGATTGAATAACATAGCCTCTAACCTTGAATCATCGTTGTAGGAGCGGGCCATGCCCGCGATGGCTGTTCGCGGGTACGATAAACTTTTGTCCGGGCACCCGCATGGCCCGCTCCTACAGTCATGTAACACGCATCAAAGCAACGCCCATTATTAACTTTTATCTTTGTACTCGCACAGATCGCGAATGATACACGCGCCGCATTTCGGTTTGCGCGCCTGGCACACATAACGCCCATGCAGGATCAGCCAATGGTGCGCGTCGTGCTTGAATTCATCCGGCACGACCTTGAGCAGTTTGTTTTCCACTTCCAGCACGTTCTTGCCGGGTGCCAGCCCGATGCGGTTCGCGAGGCGGAAGATGTGCGTGTCCACCGCGATGGTGGGCTGGCCGAAAGCGGTGTTGAGGATCACGTTGGCGGTCTTGCGGCCCACGCCGGGCAGTGCTTCCAGCTCCTCGCGGGTTTGCGGCACCGCGCCGCCGTGCCGTTCCACCAGCAGGCGGCAGGTCTGCATCACGTGTTTGGCCTTGGTCTTGTACAGGCCGATGCGCTGGATATAGCCGATCAGCTTTTCCTCGCCGAGCGCGAGGATTTTCTCAGGCGTGTTGGCGACCGGGAACAGATGTCGCGTCGCGGCATTCACGCTGACATCGGTGGCCTGCGCCGAGAGCATCACCGCGACCAGCAGCTCGAACGGCGTGGCATATTCCAGCTCGGTGGTCGGATGAGGGTTCGCTGCTTGCAGGCGCAGAAAGATTTCGCGGCGTTTGGCGGGGTTCATGGAATATCTGTCGTCAGGATTACTTCGAAATTTGCGTTGCCACTTCCGGCTT
>JADGRM010000088.1 GCA_017880945.1 Gallionella sp.
GCCTGCTGCAAGCCGTGCAGCACTGCCGCGCCCTTGCCCTGATTGGCTGGCAGCGTGAATACCCTGAGAGTCGGATCAGTTGCGGCAAGCGCAAGCAATGCCTCTGCTGTGCCGTCGGTACTGCCATCGACCACCACCCACACCGGCTGCCAGACCGCGAGCGCATTGCGCACGGTTTCCAAAACCTTGGTGCCGGTGTTGTATGAAGGGATGAGTACAAGGTGTGATGAGGAGCGCATGATGTTCCAGTGTGCGGATGTTTTACAAAATTATTGGCTATTTTGAAAGCCGCTGGCCAAGCTGCTCTCTAAAATATTTTTCCAGATCGACAACAAATGATTTGGTGTCTCCGCTGACTTCGAACCGCTCTCCCAGCTTCACTTGAATGGTCAGCGGAAATTGCGGTTTTTTCCACAGCGGCCATCCTTTGCCGAGAAACGCCGAGCTGTAATTGATGAATACTGTTTGCACCGGCACTCCGGCCTTGCGCGCAATCAACGCGAAAGCGCTCTTGAATTCATTGACAGGTTGCGCAGTCGTGCGGGTTCCCTCGGGGAAAATCAACAACTGGCAACCCTGCTTCAACTCGGTGATGGAAGTGCGCACCATATTGCCGATCGGATCATTGCGGATATAACCCGCCAGCCGCGCCCCGCCGCCAAACATGATGTTGTCCTGTATATCCGCCTTCATGATACAGACGATATTGTTCAGGCGCGAACCGACCAGCACCACATCGATCAACCCCGGATGGTTGGGTGCGATGATGACAGCTTCGTCAGCGGAGAGCGCGTCAAGCGCGGACAGGTCAAACTTGAAGAGGCCGGTACTTTTGATAAAGGCGATGTATGACCGAAAGATTCCGGTCATCATGCGCCTTCCCACACGCGCGCCAAACCGGCGCGGCAGCAGCAGATACAACACGGCCCCGATCAGGGTGTACGCCAAGCCAGCCATCCCAAAAAGGGCGAGCGAGACATACAATACGGCATATTCGTAAAGGGATCGCAATCCGGCAGATATCTTCACCGCACTGCGGTCAACCGCGTTATTCATTCCAGCTCCTATCTATTTTTTTTCGGGGTATCATCTACTTGTCTTCTTCAACTTTGGTCGAGGATTGCGCAAAAATCCAGGTGATGGCAAAACCAATGGTGGCATATTGCTTGCTCCTGACCAGCGGGCTGTCCTCAAATGCCGCTCCGTGCAGCGTATCCAGCTTCATGAACCCGCTCGTCCAGATTCAGCAGCGGCTGAAAAATCCAGCCAACATCGCGCAGATATGAAAAGTCGCTACTGATGACGGAACGCACAGGCAGGCGCAATTCAACTTGCGCTTGATCCGATTCTGACCGGTACAGCGAGATAATTAGCGATGGCCCGATTTCCAACATCGGGTCAAGGTCAGGCATACCCTGCCGTGCGCCGTCATTTTTGACCGGCACCGAGCCGTTCAAACTGACATCCAGCTCGGTTTTGTCAGTGTGATAAAGCATGCCGCATACCCGCGCACGGTCAACTTTCAGGATATCACCGTGATAAACCACATAGGGCATCGGCAGCAGGTAACTTTGCCGCTCATCCGATCCGCGATAATGCGGAAAATCAATATATGCAAAACCCGCTCCCGCCTCCCAAAGCGGAACCTGGTCCGCCCGTGCCGATGAAACAAGAAATAGCGTTAGCGGGACTGAGGCGAAAAGACCATTTAAAAATCTCATAAGGGCAACTGGCACCTTGCAGTGTGTCAGCTAACACTGCTCCAGCAAACCGCCTCGATCTCCAACAGCAAATCCGTGCGGCAAATATCAGCCTGCAATACAACCAGTTCCTGCAACTCACCCCATTCAGCGCGGATGACATCCAGAACGATCCCCGCGTCTTCGGGGTGGCGCACATAAACCTTGAGCGCCAAACCATTTTCAAAACCTGCGAACTCAAAGCCCTCCCGGCAAGCCTGATCGATTACAGCGCGAATATTGGCCAGCGTCTCGCGGGTCTGCATATTCACCGACCCGTGGTGTACCGTATCGTGACCCAGAATACTGGCCGTGCCAGAAATAAACAGCGTTTGGGCCTCACCGTTGAAAGCCAGCGTAGCCCTCGAAAAAGTCGGGCTGCGCGGCCCGAATTGCTTTGGATATTTGTAAGCGCTGGTCTGGCGGGGATTCTCGATTTGCAACCCGGGAGAACGCGCGGCAAGAAAATAAATAACCAGCGGCCCGCCGTGGCTTCCCAATGCACAGGCAGCCGGCGAGTCCTCGACTTTTTTCTGATAGCGAACAAAAGCCTCATGACGCCCGATACTGAAACCGTGGTAGCGCTCCATGTCATTTTTGATCGCATTGATTTCCGGGAAATAATTCCAGACTCTGATCAGGTTTGAATAGTTGCCGCGCTGAAGAAATTCGAATATGCCTGAAAATGCGCGGAGAGCCACCCCGCTCAAATCTTCTGCCGCATTATTTTGAAACGACATGCGGCCAAAAAATATATCTTCATTGCCTGCGCCTGTCATCAACTCGTCCTGATATTGTTTCACCGGCTTATTGGCTGTCCATATTTCATAGGCAGCATCTCCTCCCAATACCGGAGTATCGACCCAAAGTACCGGACAACCGGATTTCGTGGTTGCAACTGGGTTGCTGCCAAAACCAACCACGCACGCGACCCGATCGCCGCACTGCGCCAGATACGCGTCGACTGCTTCTGGCGCAAGATACTTGAGCGTTACGGCCCTATTTTGATGAAATTCATTTCCCATCATGGTGCAGTCATCTCGCCAACGACTTCCTTGATCGTACGTTTACGACGCAGCCAAGCCCGGTAACTCTCTTTGAACATAAAAATGCTTTGCAGGTAATAAATAATCTTGAAGAGCATCAGACGGGATTGTACCGGCGTATTACCAAACAGATCCCCCGCCAACACCGACAGCAGTGTTTCCTGCAGGCGGAATTTATTGCTCGGCTGCATAAACAAATTACGCATTACCGGCGTGGTCATGCGGTAAATAATCCAGGAGAAAGTTCTCAATCCATGCCGGGAAGTCCGGTCGAATTTCTTTAAAGCGTGTGATGCCTCAGCAGGATTACGCAAGCAGACATCGATCGCCTCAGCGCCAGCAAAGGCACTGTTCATGGCCAACAAAACACCCGAGGAAAATACCGGATCGATAAAGGCGAAGGCATCACCCAACATGAGGTAGTTCGACCCGGAACTGCGGCTCGAAGCGTATGAAAAATTACCTGTGGCAGTGACGGGAGATGCCAGCTTCGCTGCTTGCAAGCGTTCTGCCAACGGCGGGCAAAGTGCGATTGTGTCGAAAAAGAACTGTTCTTTGTCGACCTTGCGCGACTTCATATAATAGGGCCAGCAAACAGCACCTACGCTGACTGAACCGTCTGCCAGCGGGATATACCAGAACCAACCATGCTCGAACCAGAACAGGGTAATGTTTCCCTCTTCCTTGCCAATGCGTCTCTCGGCTCCCTCGAAGTGCCCATAAATAGCCGCACTGGCGTGCTTCTTGTTGCGCTGTTTGATACCGAACTGATTCGCCAGCAACGTGTCCCGCCCCGATGCATCAACCACGAAACGGGGATGCCACCGGGTGATCTGGCCATCTTCACTCTGCGATGTGACAACGGCTCGTGCGCCACCGGGGAACTCTGTCCCTGTGACTCTGCATCCTTCGTGAGTCCGCGCCCCTTTGGCAATGGCATTTTTAAAAAGTATCTCATCAAGTTCTGAACGGCGAACCTCATAAGCATGGGGAAATGATTTATCCAGTGCCCGCCCAAAATCAAAATGGCTTGAATTATCATGATCGGGCGAAACGAACTCCGCTCCGTATTTGAGGATGCCGATAGAGGCAACCTGCTTTTCAACACCCAGACGCTCGAACAACGGCAGATTTAACGGCAACAGCGATTCGCCGATATGAAATCGCGGGTGATGGGATTTTTCCAGAAGCACGACGTCGTAACCGTGCTCAGCCAGCAATGCTGAAATGGTTGATCCGGCCGGCCCTCCGCCAACAACCAATATATCCGGGGAATTGCCAGCTTCCTGTTGACCAGCTTCCTGGGGAATTTCGTAGGATGACATCGGACATTTACCTGCTTTCGTTTTGTGGGATATTAGCATAACCAAGCGGCTTGACGCCTTGCAGCAGCTCTTTGGTCACCCTCAGGAAGGGTGATTTGAACAATGAGGTGACTCTTGTAACAATAGTGAGCGATTTTTCCAGTTTCACCAGTAATTTTTTAATAATGTTGTGAAGGTGATCGACTCGACCTTCTTGTTCCATGCACCTTTATGTAGCTCGCGCATCAATGCAATAATGCCCCATGGTTACTATTCCCCAAAAATCATCCGCATCATCCGAGAGCACTCAGTCCTTGCTTGATGCCGTGTCGAAAGTTTTTGCTCCCGCAGAAGTCGACGTGATACGCAATGCCTGCGAACTGGCCGAACCGCTCTACGCCGAACATATAGAACTCACCGGTACACCGCTGCTGCAGCACGCGCTGGGCGCGGCTGCGATCCTGGTCGGCATGAACATGGATCATGAAACGATTGCCGCCACCGTCCTGCATGCGGTGCCCGAATATACGGATGACTGGGCAGAAATACTCGAGAAAAAATTCGGCGCCAACGTAAAGATGCTGGTCGAAGGCATTTCACGAATGGAACAGATCGAGCAATTCAGCGAGATGCACCGCCCGGATAAGAGCGAGAAAAAAAAAGGGGACGATGTCCAGCAGGTAGAAAGTCTGCGCAAGATGTTGCTGGCGATGGTGGAAGACATCCGCGTGGTATTGATCAAGCTGGCCGAGCGCACCCAGACCCTGCGTTGCCTGTCAGGCGCAAGTACAGACCAGCAGAAGCTGATCGCACAGCAGACCCGCAGCATCTTTGCGCCGCTGGCCAACCGTCTCGGCGTGTGGCAACTCAAATGGGAACTGGAAGACCTCTCGGTGCGCTATCTGGAACCGGAGCTATACAAAAAAGTCGCCAAGCTGTTGGATGAACGCAGGATCGATCGCGAACAATATATCGCTGAAGTAGTGTCCCGGTTAAAGCAGGCGCTGATCCAGGCCGGCATACCCGCCGATGTGACCGGCCGCCCCAAACACATCTATAGCATTATCAACAAGATGAAGCACAAGCAACTGGATTTCAGCGAGCTCTACGATGTGCGTGCAGTGCGCGTCCTGGTTGATGACAGCCAGGTCGATGGCATCAGGGCCTGCTACACCGCGCTCGGCCTGGTGCATGAATTGTGGCCGCCGATCGACGGCGAATTCGACGATTACATCGCACACCCCAAGAGCAACAACTACCGCTCGCTGCACACCGCCGTGGTCGGCCCGCGCGGTCTTGCGCTTGAGGTGCAGATCCGCACCCTTGAGATGCATCAGCATTCCGAACTTGGCGTCGCCGCCCACTGGCGCTACAAGGAAGGCGTGAAATCGGATGCCAAGTTCGACGAAAAGATCGCCTGGTTGCGCCAGATACTGGAATGGAAAGAGGACTTGGCCGATCAGGGCGATATGCGGGAGCAATTCAAGAATGAGTTGTTCCACGACCAGGTCTACGTGCTCACGCCGCAGGGCAAAGTGATAGCCCTGCCCAAGAGCGCGACCCCGGTTGAATTTGCCTACACCCTGCATACCGATCTGGGGCACCGCACCCGCGGCGCCAAGGTGGATGGCAACATTGTACCGCTCAACTACAAGCTGCAGAACGGACAACGCGTGGAAATCCTGACCATCAAACAGGGCGGACCAAGCCGCGACTGGATCAATCCGTCACTCGGCTTCCTGCAAAGCTCGCGTATCCGCGCCAAGGTGCGCGCCTGGTTCAAGAACCAGAACTTCGATGAAAGTGTCGCGCAAGGAAGGACGCAACTGGATCGCGAACTGCACCGGCTCGGCATTACCTCCATCAATCAGGAAAAGCTCGCGCAACGATTGCACTTCAACAAACTTGAAGATTTTCTGGCTGCCATCGGACGCAACGAAATCACGCAACGGCGTATCGCTGTCGCCATCCGGGAAGAACTGCCAACCAAGGTGATAGAAACAGCAAAACAAAAGATATTCCGTCCCGCGACCGAACGCACCTCAAAAGCCGACATCACCGTCGGCGGCGTGAACAACCTGATGACCCGCATCGCCAAATGCTGCAATCCTGCACCGCCCGATGCGATCGTCGGCTATGTCACACGCGACCGTGGCATCACGATACATCGCAAAGACTGCGCGTTCATGCTGCGCCTGACTGAGAGCAGACGGGACCGCAAGCTCAGTGCCCAGTGGGGTGAGTAGGCTGCACATGATTTGGAGTGCGGCGACGTGTCGCCGCTTTCTTAAAGCGCAGACATGTCTGCGCACTCCAAAGAACCCTTGAATTTAAACATGCCACCCTGTATTCTTACCAAACACTGATGGATACAAAAGGAGTAAGCATGTACGCCGCAACCCTCACAGAGAAATTTCAAATTGGCATTCCCAAGGCATTTCGCGATGACCTCGGACTCAAGGCCGGACAACAATTCGTCTTTGTCGCCAAGGGCGACGCCATCATCATGATCCCACGCCGCGAGATGAGCGAAGTGCGCGGCATGTTCAAGGGCGCCAACACAAAAAACGTGCGCGATCGCTCGGAACGTACCTGATGCACGTGGTAGATACTTGCGGCTGGATAGAGTGGCTGACCGATGGCGCACTGGCGGAAAGTTACGCACCCTATCTGGCAGACAGCGATAACCTGGTCGTTCCAACGCTGGTGCAGTTCGAGCTCTACAAATGGTGCCTGCGTGAAAAAGATGAAGCCGCCGCGCTGGATGTGATCGGCCTCACAGAAGCATGCTTGGTTCGCGCGCTCGACACGCGTATTGCGCTGTCGGCAGCCGATCTTTCCGCACGACACAAACTCGCCATGGCGGACGCCATCGTCTATGCCACCGCTCTCGCCGTTGGGGGAAAACTGCTTACTTCCGATACGCATTTCAAAGGTTTGCCGGAGGTAGTCTTCTGGCAGAAGAAAACGTGACAGACTTGCGTCACTGACTACTTAGCCGAAACAATTCGACTCCGGTACATCTCGTTCACACAATGTCGGTCGGTCAACACAGGTTATAGGTTACATTCATGCGCCCTCTCTTCACTATTCATGCCGGAGAATTTTTGGTCGGCGAGTATATCGAGCATAATTTTCGCAACACGAATTTATGGTTGCCATCAAAAGATAGCGGCGTTGACCTTCTGGTGACTAACAAGAAAAACCAAGCATCGGTCTCGCTACAGGTGAAATATTCTCGTGACTTTTTGGTTACTAATTTATCCGCCGAGTTTCAGAAATCTATACGCGCCTTTGGGTGGTGGACATTCGATCCTGAGAAACTCAGAACATCTCCTGCCGATTATTGGGTGTTACTCATTGTTGGTTTTAGTCATCGCACAAATGACTACATCATCGTCAAGCCGCAAGAATTATACAATCGCCTAAGTGCTCTTCATCCAAACGTTGCAAAGTTTCAAACCTATCTGTGGGTAACCAAAAATGGTCGTTGTTGGGAAACTCGTGATCTTCTCCGCGCAGAAAAGGATCAAGTCGTAAATAATACATTTAGCAATGTAACGCGAGACTTCATCCCGTTCTTGAACAAATGGGAACCGATAACCCAACTCAATAAGCTAGCTACATAAGTATGGGTCAACCCGCGTAAGGCAGAAGGCGTAGGGCGGATGAGCGAAGCGTTATCCGCCGTTTGCGGAGTCTGCGATAAATGGATGTGGGTATCCATTCGGCGGATACGCCTACGGCTCATCCTCCCTATGTTGCTAACCCCCCAAATACACGCGCTGCACCGCATCACTGCCTAGAAGTTCACTCGCTGCGCCCGACAATGTGATCAAGCCGCTTTCCATCACATAACCACGCTGGGCGACCTGCAGCGCGAGCCTGGCGTTCTGCTCGACCAGCAGGATGCTCATGCCGAGTGCAGCGATGTCGCGGATCGTTTCAAAGATCTTTTGCACCATCAGCGGGGCGAGTCCCATGCTGGGCTCGTCCAGCATCAGCAAGCGCGGGCGGCTCATCAACGCGCGCGCCATCGCGACCATTTGCTGCTCGCCGCCTGACAGCGTTCCGGCGAACTGGTCTTTGCGTTCAGCGAGACGAGGAAATAATTCGTACATGCGCGCGAGGTCTGCCGTGATTTCGTGTTTGTCGCTGCGGCTGTATGCGCCCATCAGCAGATTTTCCGCCACCGTCATGCGCGCGAACACGCCGCGCCCTTCCGGCACGAGCGCGATACCCATCGCGGCACGCTGGTGTGCTGCGACATTCCTCAAGCTCTTTCCATCGTATTGAATTTGCCCGCTG
>JADGRM010000089.1 GCA_017880945.1 Gallionella sp.
CATGCGAAAACCGGTAATCAGATATCGGCGCAGTTCGCCAACCAGTACCTCATATGCGGATTCCCGAATGACTGCAATTGGCGCAGAACTGCCTCTCGTTCATTGCAATAGCCATCTCGAAAGCCGACCCTGCCTGTTATCATTGCGCCATGCTCAACATCCAGAATTTAACTTTCCTGCAAGGCGGGATACCGCTGTTCCAGCAGGCGAATTTGCAGGCTTTCGCCAACCAGCGCATCGGTCTGGTGGGCAAGAATGGCTGCGGCAAATCCACCCTGTTCCGCCTGATACGCGGCGAACTCAGACCCGACAGCGGCGAAGTCTCGCTGCAAAGCGGCAAGACACTGGCCTATGTCGAACAGGAGATCGTCAACTCCGCGCAGCCCGCGCTGGAGTTTGTGCTGGACGGCGATGCCCGGTTGCGCGAACTGGAGATGATCCTGTCGCAGGAACAGCATGACGCCGCGTGGTTTGAAGCGCAGCAGCAGTTTGAGGCTATCGATGGTTACGGTGCCAAGGCGCGTGCCGCGCAACTGCTGAGCGGATTGGGCTTTGCCAGCGACTCGCTGGAACGCCCGGTAACCAGCTTCTCCGGAGGCTGGCGCATGCGCCTGAATCTTGCCCGCGCGCTGATGCACAGGGCCGATCTGCTGCTGCTCGACGAGCCTACCAATCACCTCGATCTGGAAGCGATACTCTGGCTCGAGCAATATCTGTCGCGCTACCCCGGCAGCATTCTGCTGGTTTCGCATGACCGCGAATTCCTCAACGCCACAGTCAACCGAATCGCCCATGTCCACGACTGCGTCATCGACAGCTATGCCGGCGATTACGACGACTTCGAACGCACCCGTGCCGAAAAAATCGCACAACAGAATCAGGCGTTCCAGACACAACAGGCGAAGATCGCGCATCTGGAAGATTTCGTGCGGCGCTTCCGCGCCAAGGCGACCAAGGCCAAGCAGGCGCAAAGCCGCGTCAAGGCGCTGGAGCGGCTCACGCGCATCGCCCCGGCGCATGTCGCCGACGGCCATTTCGAGCTGGAGATCGAAGCCCCGGAACGCAGCCCGGACTTGTTGCTGCGCGCGGAAAAAATGGGCTTCGCCTATGGCGACAAGAAGCTGTTCCAGAACGTCGATCTGATTCTGCGTGCCGGTGCGCGCATCGCGCTGCTCGGGCCGAACGGCGCCGGCAAATCCACGCTGATCAAGCTGCTGGTGGGCGAACTTGCGCCCACCTCGGGCAAGCTGGAAATCACCCCGGACATCCGCATCGGCTACTTCGCCCAGCACCAGCTGGAAAACCTCGACAGCGCGGCCACCCCGCTGCAGCATATGGAACGGATCGCGCCCAAGGAAACCACGCTGGCGCTGCGCACCTTCCTCGGCCGCTTCGGCCTGGCAGGCAACAGCGAAGACCGGCCGGTGGCCAGCTTTTCCGGCGGAGAAAAAAGCCGCCTGGCGCTCGCCCTGCTGGCCTGGCAAAAGCCCCATCTGCTGCTGCTCGACGAACCCACCAACCATCTCGATCTGGACATGCGCGATGCGCTCACGCTGGCGCTGGAGGAATACTCCGGCGCGGTGGTGCTGGTGTCCCACGACCGCAGCCTGATCCGCGCCGTGGCCGACGAACTTTGGCTGGTAGCGGACGGCACAGCGAAACTGTTCGACGGCGATCTGGAAGATTACCGGGATTGGATCGAGACCCGCCGTCCGCGCGAGGCGGTGCAGGTGCAAAAAGCCAAGCCTCTCCCCGCCGCGCCCAAACCGAACAAGAAGGCACTGCTGTCGAAGAAGACCAAACTCGAAACCGAGTTGGGCAAAGCGCAGACCGAGCTGGGCGAAATCAACCGCCAGCTGGGCGATCCGGCAACCTATACCGATTGCAGCAGCGATTTCATCGCCCATCTGAATGTCAGGCGTGAAAGCCTGGATGCCAGAATCGCGGAACTGGAGGAAAGCTGGCTGGAGATGGAAATGAGCCTGGAGGGTGCGGTATAGGACAGAGAAGGGCAGCGCCTGACGGAACGGCCAGCCGTCTATCTCTTTGAAGCAAAGAATCGAGCCTGACCCATTAACTCTATCTATAATACGGTTCAAACGATTAACGTGGAGGTATGTATGCTGCGCAATCTTCTGGGCGTCATTGTTATTTCGGTCGGCATTGCAGGGTGCGCCACAAAACCGGTTAGCGTGGCCGACAACACACCGCTCAACCCCACGGCGGTGATCGAGCAACAGGTAGTCAGCAACGGCATCAAGGGTTTCTTCCCCTTTGAAAGCACTGAACGGCATTATGTGCGTGCCAACATGCGCCGGGACGAATCGACTTTCAAGGGTACCGGCACATTCTCAGGCTACCTGGTCGGCACACGATCCGGAACGGAAATAACGCGAATTGACCGCAAGCTGCAATGGGCGCTCAACACGGAAAAGGAGGAGTACACCGAATGTCCCTTGAAGGGATGCCTCAAACCGTCAAAGCGTCCGCCTGCCAAACAAAACGAAGCCAAGCCTCCGGAGGCAAAGCATGAATCCGGCTGCACCATGCACATTGCGCACACCAGCTTCACTGTCAAAGCGACAGGCCAGAAAAAATCCATTAACGGTTTTGACACCGATGAATATAAGGTTGCCTGGGTGGTCAACCTGCGCGATAAGGCGGCACGGAATACGACCAGCACATTGAATATGGATATCTGGACTACGCCGATGACTCGCGCTATGCGTGATACGTTGGGGGTGGAAGAGAGCTATGCCCGGGCTTTTGCCGGAACTGTTGCCGACACAGGCAAGCAGAAGATACTGCCAGCGGATGCAGCCAAGTTGATCTCGGCTTATCTTGCCAGTTCCTTGAAGCCGGGTGACCTTAACGCATTCCTCGAAGCAGGCAAGCAAATGGAAAAGATCAAGGGGTACCCCATTTCAACCCATCTTGCGTGGGGCATGGAGGGCAATGCCTGTGCGCCCAAGGAAACAAAGGATACAAAAGATAAATCCTCCGGCAAGTCGAACCCCACCAGTCCGGGAGGACTCGTCTCCGGCCTCGCCGGAATGTTCGCTGAGAAGAAAACTGAAGATACGATGAAAGAGGCCGGGGGCGAACCGATATTGTCGTTTACCGTCGAGGTAAAGACGCTCAAAATTGAACCGCTTCACGACAGCGTATTTACAGTGCCCAAGGATTACCGGTTAGTGTCACAGCCATAGGCGTTATCTGCCCGGTTAAAACGAAACAGATTTACGCGACGCCCTTTGCCTGAAACAAGTTTCGCTGCTTGATATTATTGCCTTGAAAAGAGGGTATGACACGAACAACCGGGGACAGACCGCGATTCACAAAAAAGGCGACCATCCGGTCGCCATTTTTTTCACGTAGAAACTGCTACCCTACCCACTTCCGTGCGTTCTGGAACATTTTCAGCCATGCGCCATTCTCCTGCCAACCCGACGGATACCAGGAGTTTTGCACGGCGCGGAACACACGTTCGGGATGCGGCATCATGATCGAAAATCGCCCGTCAGGGGTGGTCAGACCGGTGATGCCTTGCGGCGAGCCGTTCGGGTTGAGCGGATAGGTTTCGGTCGCATTGCCGCGATGATCCACATAGCGCAGCATGACCAGTTTCTGCGCCGCCTCCAGGCGTTTGCTGTCGCCGAAATCGGCATAACCCTCGCCATGTGACACCACGATGGGCATGCGGCTGCCTGCCATGCCGTTGAAGAAGATCGACGGCGAAGGTAGCACCTCGACCATCACGAAACGCGCCTCGAATTGCTCGGACTGATTGCGCGTGAAGTGCGCCCAGTTGTCCGCTCCCGGAATGATGTCGTGCAGGTTGCTCATCATCTGGCAACCGTTGCACACGCCCAATGCGAAGGTGTCGCTGCGCTGGAAGAAGGCGGCAAACTCGTCGCGCGCACGCGAGTTGAACAGGATGGATTTAGCCCAGCCCTCACCCGCACCCAGCACGTCACCGTAAGAGAATCCGCCGCACGCCGCGAAGCCCTTGAAGTCTGCCAGCTTGACGCGGCCGCTGATGATGTCGCTCATGTGCACGTCCACCGTGGCGAATCCGGCGCGGTCGAACGCCGCCGCCATCTCCACCTGGCCGTTCACGCCCTGCTCGCGCAGGATGGCAATCTTGGGGCGATTGCGCAACAGGCCCTGCCCGATATTTTCGTTCAAGTCATAAGTCAGTTTGACGTGCAGACCCGGATCGGCAGCATCCAGCAGGCGGTCGAATTCCTGTTGCGCGCAGGCCGGATTGTCACGCAGCTTCTGCATCTGGTAAGTGGTCTCGGACCAGATGCGTTGCAGGTTCACGCCGCTTTCGCTGAACAACTTCTCATTGTGGCGCGAGATCTCGATCATGCCGGTCTGGTTCAGCGTGGCAATCTTCTGCACGCTTTTCAGCCCCGCGCCATGCGCCAGTTCGATCACGTGCTGCACATCCCGGTTGCGCACCTGTATCACCGCGCCGAGTTCTTCATTGAACAAGGCGCGCAGCGTGTCGCCGTGCAGTTCATCAAGCTGGATGGTCAGGCCGATGTGGCCAGCAAAGGCCATTTCGCATAGCGTCACGAACACGCCGCCATCGGAGCGGTCGTGATAGCTGAACAGCTTGCCCTCTTCATTCAGCCGCTGTATCAGTTCGAAAAATGACTTGAGTAGCAGCGCATCGTCCACATCCGGCGCGACATCACCGACTTGCTTGTACACCTGCGCCAATGCCGAACCGGCCATGCGATTCTTGCCCTGTCCCAGATCGATCAGCAACAACGTCGTATCCTGATAAGCGGCCAGCTGCGGGGTGACCGTGTCGCGCGCATCGGGACAGGGTGCGAACGCGGTCACGATCAGCGACAGCGGCGCAGTGACGGATTTTTTTTCATTGCCGTCCTGCCATACCGTCTTCATCGACATCGAATCCTTGCCGACCGGGATGCCGATGCCGAGCTGCGGGCACAACTCCATACCCACCGCACGCACCGTGTCGAATAGCGCGGCATCCTCGCCATGATGCCCGGCCGCCGCCATCCAGTTTGCCGAGAGCTTGATGTCACCGATCTTTTCGATGCGCGCCGCCGCGATATTGGTGAGCGCCTCGCCCACCGCCATGCGCCCAGAGGCCGGTGCATTCACCAGTGCCAGCGGGGTGCGCTCGCCGAGCGCGAACGCCTCGGCGCGATGGGTGTTGAAACCCATCAGCGTGACGGCGACGTCCGCCACCGGCACTTGCCACGGGCCAATCATCTGGTCGCGCGCGGTCATGCCGCCCACGGTGCGGTCTCCGATGCTGATCAAAAATGTCTTGTTCGCCACCGAAGGCAAACGCAACACGCGCTCGACCGCCTCGCGCAACTCGATTTTTGTTATATCGCAGGAGGTCAGCCGCGGGATTTCGCGCACCACATTGCGCGTCATTTTGGGCGGCTTGCCGAACAACACCGACAACGGCATGTCCACCGGATAATCGCCGAACTCCTTGTCATGCACGGTAAGCTGGTCTTCTGCCGTCGCTACGCCGACCACCTCAAAAGGGCAGCGTTCACGCTCGCACAGCGCGCGAAATTCTTCCAGCCGCTCAGGTGCGATAGCCAGCACATAACGCTCCTGCGATTCGTTGCACCAGATCTGTTTCGGCGACATGCCGGTCTCATCCAGCGGGATCTTGCGCAGTTCGAAACGCGCGCCGCGTCCGCCGCCATGCACCAGCTCGGGCAGCGCATTCGACATGCCGCCCGCGCCGACATCGTGTATCGACAGGATAGGATTGTTCGCGCCCATCTGCCAGCAACGGTCGATCACCTCCTGCGCGCGGCGTTGCATCTCCGGATTGCCGCGCTGCACCGAATCGAAATCCAGATTCTCGGCATTGCTGCCGGTATCCATGCTGGATGCCGCGCCTCCGCCCAGACCGATCAGCATGCCGGGGCCGCCCAGATGCACCACCAGCGCGCCTACCGGCAGCTCGTGTTTGTGGGTGTGTATCGCCGAGATGTTGCCGACCCCGCCCGCCAGCATGATGGGCTTGTGATAGCCGCGCATCTCGCCGCTGACGTTCTCTTCGAAAGTACGGAAATATCCGGCCAGATTCGGGCGGCCGAATTCGTTGTTGAACGCCGCGCCACCGATGGGACCTTCCAGCATGATCTGCAAGGCAGAAACGATGCGGGAAGGTTTGCCGTAAGTTGTCCCCGACGCGTGTGTAGGGGCGGGTTTCAAACCCGTCTCTAGGGCGGGTTTGAAACCCGCCCCTACGGAAGATGGGCTATAAATTTCCCAAGGTTGGATAAATCCCGGGATGTTCAGATTGGAAACCGAAAAACCCGTCAGTCCGGCCTTGGGCTTCGAGCCGCTGCCGGTCGCGCCTTCGTCGCGTATTTCGCCGCCCGATCCTGTCGCTGCGCCCGCGAACGGGGCAATAGCGGTGGGATGGTTGTGCGTCTCGACTTTCATCAGCGTATGCATCAGCTCGTCGCTGAATGCATAGCCGCCATCGGCACGCGGATAGAAACGCTCGACGCGCGCACCCTCGATGACCGAAGAATTGTCTGAATACGCCACCACCGTGCCTTGCGGGCTGACCTTGTGGGTATTGCGTATCATGCCGAACAGCGACATGTCCTGCACCACGCCGTCGATCACCCAATCGGCATTGAAGATCTTGTGGCGGCAGTGTTCTGAATTGGCCTGCGCGAACATCATCAACTCGACATCGGTCGGGTTGCGTTTCAGTTTCCGGAAGTTTTCGACCAGATACTCGATCTCATCCTCGGAAAGAGCCAGCCCCATATCGAGATTGGCTTTAGCCAACGCAACGCTGCCGCCTTTAAGAACATCGACCGTCGCCAATGGCTGCGATGCGCCGTGCCTGAAAATCGTTTTGATCTGTTCCTTAAATCCGCTTCCGAAAGGGGCATCTTCTAACATAACGGATTTTGCTACTCGATCAAACGGCGACGACGGTGACATAACCGAGTCGGTCATACGATCATGCAATAACGGCAACACCGCCGCTTGCTCTGCCTTGCTCAGTAGGTTGCCGTTGCTGGTGTCCAGGTAATACACCACGCCGCGCTCGATACGCAGCACTCCCGACAGGCCGCAATGCTGCGCGATGTCGGTGGCCTTGGTTGACCACGGCGAAATCGTGCCGAGACGCGGCACCACGAGAACACGTTGCATAGACCCGGTTTGCCCGGGTTCGCCAGCATCTTCATCCAGGCCCAGCACCATATCCAGTAATCTGGCTTGCGCCTTGCTGAATGCGCCATGGGCCACCTGCAACGGGAGTGCGGCAGCTTGTCCGGCACCTTTGGCTTCGCCACCGTGCAGCGCAATGAAGTACCAGTGGCGCGTGTCAGCGATGACCGCATTGGGCGCGACCGCATGCAGGGCGGCGCGAAGTTTTTCCAAACGAAAAGCAGACAACGCGGAATTGCCGACTGAGACTCGAAACATGGCGATAGCAACCAAGAAGAAATATCGGGCCGCGATTATACTATGCAGACTTTGTAAACCATGATCGAGTTGAACATGAGCAAACGAATCACCGAAATCACCCGGAAGCAAGTCGCCGGATTGTTGCCGAAACGCCCGCGCGACAGCCATAAGGGGATGTTCGGCACGGTCGCGGTGATCGGCGGGGCCTCCGGCATGGTCGGCGCGCCGCTGCTGGCGGCACGCGCCGCGCTCAAGCTGGGCGCGGGCTGCGTGCATGTCGGCCTGCTGGCTGAGAACGCGCCGGGCGTGGATATGCAGCAACCGGAACTGATGTTGCACAGCGCGGCAGCGGCATTGCAACTGTCTGGCGTGAACGCGCTGGCGGTGGGTTGCGGACTGGGGCGCGACGTGGCCGCACAGAAGCTGCTCCATGACACCCTGAATATTTATGTCCAGAACAGCAAAGCCGCGCTGGTGCTGGATGCCGGCGCGCTGAACATCCTTGCGCTGCGCCCTGATTTGCGCGCCCTGCTGACAGCCCGAAAAGCCGCTTGCGTGCTCACGCCGCACCCCGGTGAGGCGGCGCATCTATTGGTCTGCAGCACGGCGGAGATACAGGCGGATCGCGTTGCGGCGGTCCAGCAACTGGCGCAGCAGTTCGCCTGCAGCGTGGTGCTGAAGGGCGCCGACAGTTTGTGCGCAACCAGTGATGGAAAAATATTCGCGAACAAGACCGGCAACCCCGGCATGAGCAGCGCAGGCATGGGCGATGTGCTGACCGGCATGATCGCCGCCTTCATTGCGCAAGGACTGTCGGCGGACGACGCGATGCTGTTGGCAGTGCATCTGCATGGCGCGGCGGGCGATGCGCTGGCGGAACAAGGTATCGCCGTCGGCATGAC
>JADGRM010000003.1 GCA_017880945.1 Gallionella sp.
CCCGGAACACTGACCTTCAGCAAGTACCGGGGGATACTGATTGCAGGCGATGAGTAGCGAACTTTAGCCGCATTGGACTTAGTATTTTTATATCACGACGTTATCACAATTGGTCTACCCCAACGAATGACTCACTGGATAGAATTTATATCATGACAAAGACCTTGCCTGACGACTTTACCGGAGACCTTGAGGGTGAGAATTCGCCCGAAATGGAGCTTACCGATGACGACATTCTGGATGCGATGCAGCACATACCCGGCTACCTGGATATCACCACGGAGGATTTTCGGTCGATTTATCACCTTGCCCATCGACATGCGCTGGAGCGCCTGTTCGTTGGTGTTACGGCCGGTCGCCTGATGCGGAGCGCAATAGAACCCCTGCACCCGAACACGACACTCGACATAGCGGCAAGGACTCTCGCCGATTCCGGCTACAAGGGACTGCCGGTCGTGGATGCCAACCGTTACGTAATCGGCATACTCACGGAAACCGATTTCCTGAAACGCCTGAAGGCCGACAGTTTTCTGGAGTTATTGTTAAGAATGCTCGAAGACTCGTTTGAGTTCACGCACAGTTGCCATGAAACAACTGTAAGCGTAGCCATGACCCAACCGGCAGTGACAGTCAGCCAGAATGCAGGCTTCCTGGAGATATTGGAAGCCTTCCACCGGCATGGCGGCCGAAGCATGCCTGTCGTAGCAGCCGACGGCAGGCTGCTCGGCTTGCTTCTGCGGAAGGACTTTTTTGCAGCCTACAAGTTGAAGGAATCGCTGTGAATTTACTCGAATATTTTAGAAAGATGAGTGGCACCACTCGTGGTAGTCCGCCGCGAGTGAGCAACGGTGAGATCTTATGGTCATGGATAGGGGCATTCCTCGGTATCGCAGGGGTGGCGTGGGTAAATCATCTTTTTTTCGAAGGACTCGATTTGTCATTGATGATCGGATCCTTCGGCGCGTCCGCTGTTCTCGTATACGGTGCCGTGCGCAGTCCTTTGGCCCAACCCCGCAACCTGATCGGGGGCCATGTGCTCTCCGCCATTATAGGCGTTCTTTGCTGGAAGCTCCTGAGCCAGCATATGTGGCTAGCCGAATCGGTGGCGGTCGCCACATCGATTGCCGTCATGCACGCCACTCGCACGCTGCATCCTCCCGGTGGCGCCACTGCGCTGATCGCTGTTACCGGTTCCCCTGCAATTCACAATCTGGGGTTTTTGTACGTAATATTTCCCGCTACTATCGGGCCGCTCATCCTGTTAGCGATCGGATTACTGGTGAATAATGTGCCGGCGTCGCGGCGCTACCCGGAAATTTGGTTTTGAATGATGCACAGGGGTCGCACTTGCGTCGCCTGCATTACACATAATTATCCGACTGGCGCGACCGGGTAAGCTCACAGGAGTACGCAACTTGACATGTGTTTTGCCGACACGTGGCGGAACGTCGTCGAAATTGATGGCCGGCTTTATATTCCTCAGCGTCCCTGGAAATTCCACTTTCTGGCATTTGGAGAGACTGAAAAGGATAGATCAGCGATGGTCATCTAACAAAATATAGCCGGTCACAAATAGCACTCTTGTCACCATTTCGCAAGGTTGGGTTTGATAATGACGAGTGGTCACATTGAAGCGTAATAAACAATCCAAAAACGATGAAATACTCTTACGATGTAGAAGAAGCCGATTTTGATGACCTGGTCGTGACACGCTCACTTGAAGTGCCTGTGTTGCTGGATATCGGTGCGGATTGGTGCAGCCCGTGCCGCGTACTGGGGCCGATGCTGGAAAAACTGGCCAAGGAATACGCCGGCAAGTTCGTGCTGGCGAAGGTTGATGCCGACGAGAACATGCGCATCGCGGGACGTCATAAAGTACGCGGTTTCCCAACGGTGATCGCCTACAGCCGCGGACAGGAGACCGACCGGTTTCACAGCGCGCAACCTGAAAACTTCCTGCGCCGCTTTATCGATAAGCTTATCGCACATCACGCCGCAGACAGCAAAACAACTGAAGCCGCGCAGCAACCGGATTGATCCCACAGGCAGGTGACATGCAGGTTTTCTACTCCTTCACACTGCCAGGATGAATGATTCATGTCGCTAAATTTTAGCTTTAATCTTTATAGCTGACAGAGGTTTGCCGAACTGAACTAAAACAATGCCGCCCATATGCTGACGATCACCATTTTGTCGCGCTGGTCGTCGAGGGCCTTGTAAAGACCCAAGCGCACGGATATCGGCAGGAAATAGCCCAGCGTCATATCCAGACTTGCTTCGGCACCCACCGATCTCTTTACATCCTTGCGGTTGAATACATCGTCCCATGCATTGCCGGCTTCGGCAAAAACAGCACCGTGCACGCGCTTGAAGAAGAATGGGGTGTTTCCGGCACCCAGCTCGATGTTCTTGATCGGGAAACGGTACTCCATGGTTGCCAGCCCGACTTTTTGCCCGCGGTATTGGTTGGCCGGATAACCGCGCAAATAGACGTTGGTATCATTGACGTTGATGGCCAGGTCGCCGGGACCCACGCCGCCCAATTGAAAAGCGCGCTGGGCGATGACATCGCCGCTTGATTTTCCCGCATAACCGCGCAGCAGCAGGACATGGTGCTCGAATGGGAAATCGATGTATTCGTGCCAGTCGACGCTGTATTTTTTCAGGTTGAAATCGCTGCCGACCTTTTTATCGAGTTGTTCATAACCGAGCTCGATGTTGCGGCCGTCTTCGGGGCTGATCGAATAGCCGTATTTTTGGGCATTATTGAACAGGTAATCCACCCTGCCGGAAGCGAGTCTGCCTTGTGCCGGAATAGCCCCGTCATAGCCACCCCAGGGCGGCATCCGGGTGAGACCTGATACGCTGTTGCGCTGATAGCCAAGACTCAATGAATGTTGCCGGTCAAGCTCCAACAACGGAAAGGTCAAGGAAGCATCCAGCATCCGGGAGCGCTCAACGTAGTTGTCCTGGGCAACGAACCCTACCCTCTGCGCAAGCAGATCCGAATAGGTCATGTCGATGTCCCTCGCCCGGAATTTCAGGCTGGGGAAAAACCCATCGTAGAGGTAATTGAAGTCATACCAGGTGCGTTGTTTCGACGGGCCGTACAACGCGCTCAGGGTATAACTGTGGCGTTCCACCGCATCGGTGCCGAACGTAAACAGGCCGGCCAGCGTGCCGCTATAGGAGCTGTAGCCAAAATTGGGCAGCCACAACCGCGGGATCAGGGTCGGCAAAGGATCGTAAGGGCTCTGCACGGTATCGACCGTCTTCTCGTCGTACTTCATCGCCGGATAAGGATCGCGGTAGCTGCTTACCGCTTTCCGTGCAGCCGAATTGTTGTCCATCACGTGGATGTCAAAACCGCGCGAACTGTAATTCGCAAACGCGATCGCGCTGCCGTCCGGTGCGATCGAAGGCATGAATGCGCCGCCGAGCACATTGCTGACCCGGGAGATCTGCTTGCTGGCAAGATCGTACACATAGAGGTTGAAGATGCCGCTGCGATCCGATGAAAAATAAATGCTGCGGCCGTCCGCGCTCCACACCGCGCCTCCGTCGATGGCGCGGTCGTGCATCAGTTCCTCGAGCTTGTTGCCCTGGCTATCCAGTATCCAGATGTCTTTGTATCCGTCCGGCTGCCTGACACCGACGGCGATCTTCTGTCCGTCGGGACTGAAGCGCGGGGTTTCAAACTGGTAATCGCTGTCTTCAGTTAGCCAGTTGATGTTTTCTGCTGTTGCGGTCTTTCGGGTGCCCGGCCAAAAGCTCTTCGGCTCTGGCATTATTTCTGGCAAGAGCGGTATCGTTGCGAGACGCGTCTTGCCGAGGCCATTGGTCACAAAAACCAGCCTGCTGCCATCCGTCGACGGGGACGGATCGCGGGCGCGCAGATGCGTGGTGAGGCGTGTCTCCTTGCGGCGTTCCAAATCGTAATAATAGATGTCGTTGTATAGGTCCGTGTTACGCACCACCTCGATGCGGGTGTAATAAAAACCCTTGCCGTCCGCTGCCCAAGCAATACCCGGCGCCGATGAATTCATACTATTGAGTAGTTTGCGGTCGGCGCTGCCATCGATGTTCATCAGGTGTATCGCGGGGTGTTCATCGGCGTTCCGGACAAAATAGGCGATCTGCCTGCCATCAGGAGAAATCGCCGGAGCGAGATTTTCATATCCACTCTGAGTCAGGGCGCGCGATACACTCATGCCCTGCGCGAGCACTTTCTGCCTGCCTGCCTCATAGCGGCTGGCTAGCTCGCTTTTCCACTCGTCCCACAGATCGCTGTAATCACTGCCCAGCACACGACGCGCCGTACCGTTCACCAGAAAAGGCCACCAGCGTCCGCTGTAGTCTATCGACAAGTCGGCCAGTTTTTCGCGTCCGTATTTTTTTGCGATGAACGCGGTGAAGCTGCCCCCGAACAAATAGGGGACTTCCCCGTCCGGCCATTTTTCAGTGTAATTCGCCGCGTGACTGATGGGCGGAAAGTTGTTCTCCAGCACCGCCATGCGCAATACCATATCGGAGGCAGGCGAGCGGTTGCGGCCACCGCCGGTCAATTCGGTTTCCTCATACACTGCCAGCCCTTCAGTCAGCCAGACCGGCTGGAACATGTTGGGAAAATACAGGTTGCCAAAAATGTTGCTCAGCACTTCCGGAAGGCTGTTCACCATATCCTGCTGGACGATGTGCGTGTATTCGTGGGTGATCAACAGCCGCATCCAGTCATCATAGTTGCCGGCTCCGAAGATGGATTCGCCGAAAGGCTGGGTGACATAGAGCGTGATCAGGTTGTAGGGCAGCGGCGTAGAAGAACCATTGGCATCATCCAGCGCATCGGCCAAAACGATGTTGGTGCGCGTGCGCGGCTGCGACTTCATGCGCGGCACCAGCAGTGCATGCACACCTTCGGCGAGCACGATCACCCGCTTTGCCAGAGCCTCTTCGCCCTGATGATAGTGGATCAAAAAATGCGGCGAGGACAACGTCATCCATGAAAATGACGGGTCGGTCTTGGCAAAACTGGTGGTGAGATAACAAAAGAACAACAGAGTAAGAAGCTTTTTCATGCCCATCCGCCCCTAAAAAATGAAAACCGCTAGTTCAAGCCTTCCATAATGTCCAGAGACCGATGATGACGAAACCTGCCCCGGCAAAGTAGTGCAAATGTTTTTCGTCGGTGTAGTTCGACAGTGCGCTGCCGACCATTACGCCGATACCCGAAGCAGCGACCAATGCCAGCGACGCCCCGAGGAAGATCGTCCACTTGCCGACCTCTTTGTCCGAGGCGAACAGCATGGTGGCGAGTTGCGTCTTGTCCCCATCTCGGCGATGAAGACGGAAACAAAAACGGTAGCGAGTATTTTCAGGTCCATAATAAATCCCGTTGGCTTTACTTCAGCCCCAACACATCCTGCATGTCATACATCCCTGCCGGATTTTCTTTCAGGAAGCGTGCAGCACGCAGCGCACCCAGCGCGAAAGTGGCGCGGCTACTCGCTTTATGGGTGATCTCGATACGCTCGCCGGTGCCCGCGAACAACACGGTGTGATCGCCGACGATGTCGCCGCCGCGCACGGTGGCGAAGCCGATGGTGGATGGATCGCGCTCGCCGGTGACGCCCTCGCGGCCATATACGGCGCACTGTGCCAGGTCGCGCCCCAGGGTTTTCGCAATCACCTCACCCATGCCCAGCGCGGTGCCGGAGGGTGCATCCACTTTGTGGCGATGATGCGCTTCGATGATCTCGATATCGTAACCTTGTGCCAGCACGCGCGACGCAGTCTCCAGCAGCTTGAACACCAGGTTCACGCCCACGCTCATGTTGGGCGCGAACACGAGGCCGATGTGTTGCGCCGCCGCGCCGAGTTGCGCCTTTTGCTGCGCATTCAAACCCGTGGTGCCGACCACCATGTTCACGCCGAGCTTGCGGCAGATTTCGAGGTGATGCAGCGTGCCTTCGGGGCGGGTGAAATCGATCAGCACATCCGCGCCCTGAAGCGCCGCCGCCACATCCGCGGTGATCTGCACGCCGCAGGGCGCGCCCAACAGCTCTCCGGCATCGCGCCCCAACAGCCCGCTGCCGCCGTGTTCCAGCGCGGCGTGCAGCACCAGATCATCGGCTTGCGCCACGCCCTCAAGCAAGGTGCGACCCATGCGTCCGCTGCTGCCGGCAATGGCAATTTTGATTTTGTTCATGCTCTATCCTTTTGCTTGTCCATCTGCTTTCGCGGGTGCGGTTTTAACAGGCTGGCTGCCGTCAACGATGCGAGAGAGATTCTCGCCCTCGAAATAAAGCGTCATGTTTTGCTGCTCGATCGCCTTGCCGTCACGTTCCAAACGATAAGCATAATCCCATCGGTTGTTATGAAAGATATCGTTGATCATTGGCGTTCCCAGCACATAACGTACCTGCGGCTTGGTCATGCCGATCTTCAACTTCTCGCGCATATCCGGTGTCACGAAATTCCCCTGACGAATGTCCATCTTGTAGGGCGTCAAAAAAGGTACGCTGTTGCACGAAGCCAACAGCAGGGAAAGCAAAATAAGTTTGGTGCGCATAATCGTCATCTCTTCATCATTAAATCTAAAAGTCGCCGCATCCCGCGACGCGTTACCGATAAAACCACTAGCCATTCGACTAGGCGAGCCAACTACACTCGCATAGTCGCTGGTTATGGCGCAGCCGGCCGATTTCACCCGCAAGGAAGGAAGTACGCCGGTGTGTGCCCGACTGCCTCGCAGCCACACTACCGCTGCGGGAGCGGGTGCGAGGCGGCTTTTTCTGCACCGGATGCTTCGCAACACCGTGTCAAAGCCGCCGCATGATACCTCAAGCCCAACGCATATTACTTCAAACAGAGCCGCCCAACATTTCCGCTGCATGCTTGCGCGTTGTTTCGGTGATTCTGATGCCGCCCAGCATTCGCGCAATCTCCTCGACGCGTTGCTCACCATCCAGCAGGGCGATGTGACTCAGCGTGACGCCATTTTCCACCGCCTTGCTCACTTGCCACTGCTGGTCGGCCGCCGCCGCGACCTGCGGCAAATGCGTGACGCACAACACCTGATAGGACTTGCCCAGCTTTTTCAGCAGGTGCCCGACGATTTCCGCGACGCGCCCGCCGATGCCGCTGTCCACCTCGTCGAAGATCAGCGTCGGCACGCTGGCGACCTGGGAGGTGGCGACCTGTATTGCCAGGCTGATGCGCGACAACTCGCCGCCCGATGCGACCTTGGCCAGGCTGCGCGGCGGCACGCCGGGATTGGCGGCAACCTGGAACTCTATGGTTTCCAGACCGAAGGCATTGCCCTCGGCCAGCGGCAACAACGCCACCGCAAAACTGCCGCCCAGCATCGCCAATGTCTGCAGCGCCGCGGTGATTTCACGCGCCAGTTTGCCGGCAGCTTTTTTGCGCGCCGCCGTCAATTTCTGCGCCGCAGAAAGATAGCTTTGCTGTGCTGATTTTTCTTGTTGTTCCAATTCGGCGAGATCGGCATCGCCGCCCAACTCCGCCAGGCGCGCCAGGATGCGCTGCAACGCTTCATCCAATTGCTCCGGTGCGACGCGATATTTGCGCGCCGCATCCATCACGCTTTGGATGCGCTGCTCCTGTTCGCGCAAGCGTTGCGGGTCGGTATCCAGACGCTGCTGATAATGGCGCAGCGCATACACTGCTTCCTGCAACTCGGCCTGCGCGCTTTCCAGCATCCGCAGCGTTTCGCCCAGGCTTGCATCATGCTCCAACCCATCGCGCAAGCGCGCCGTCAGCGCGTTGAGTTGCGCCAGACACGCGGTGTCCGACTCACTCAAGGTCTCGATGCCGAATGCTGCGGTCTCCAACAGGCTCGCGGCATGGGCCAGGCGCGCATAGTCATCCTGCAAGGCATTCCACTCCGCCACGTTAAAACCCAGGCCCTCCATCTCGTTGCGCTGAAACTGCAACAACTCGCGCTCGGCAGCCACCGCTTCGGCATTCTCGCTGAGGCTGATGCGGCGACGGCGCAAGGTTTGCCATTCGCGATACAATTCCGCGACTTGTTCCGCAGCGCCCGCCATGCCCGCATAACCATCCAGCAACACACGCTGAGCGTCAGCACGCACCAGCGATTGGTGTGCGTGCTGTCCGTGTATATCCAGCAACTGATCGCCCGCTTCGCGCAACTGTTGCAGCGTCGCGCTTCGCCCATTGATGAAGCCGCGCGAACGCCCCCCGGCATCCAGCACGCGGCGCAGCAGACACACATTCGTGTCGCCTTCCAGCTCCTGTTCGCGCAACCAAGCCTGCAATTTTGGCAGCGCCGCTATGTCAAACTCGGCGGCGATCTCGGCACGCTCGCATCCGTTGCGCACCATGGTCGCATCGCCGCGTTCACCCAGCGCCAATGACAACGCGTCGATCAGGATAGACTTGCCTGCGCCGGTCTCGCCGGTCAGCGCGGTAAAACCGGCGGAGAAATCCAGCTCAAGCGAGGATACGATGACGAAATCGCGGATGCCCAGAAATTTCAGCATTTATCTTGGAAATTTCAGCATTTATCTGGGGAATTTCAGCATTTAACTTGGAATTTCAACATTTATAACATCTGGTTCCAGAGCAACTTTTCGCGCAACGTATGGTAATAGCTATGCCCCGCCGGATGAAGCAGACAGACAGTCTCGGGATGACGCGTGACGATGATCTTGTCATGCAACTGCAATTCGTGGCTGGTGTGACTGTCGAAACGCACTTGTATATCGCCGGTACGGTGCACCAGGATTTCCAGTACCGAAGAACCCTTCACCACAATGGGCCGATTGCTCAGTGTATGCGGACTTATCGGAACCAACTCAAGCACATCGAGGCTGGGATGCAGTATCGGGCCGCCGGCAGACATCGCATAAGCCGTGGAACCGGTGGGTGTCGAAACGATCAGCCCGTCGGCGCGCTGGTTGTAGAGATATTCGCCATCGATGCGCACCTCGAACTCGATCATGCTGCTGGTATTGTTGCGATGCACCACTACCTCATTGAACGCACGGCCGCTGTATACCTCGACATCGTTGCGCATCACGCGCGCCGCAAGCAGCAGCCGCTGCTCGGTGACGAACTTGCCTTCCAGCATCGCCGTGATGCTTTCCAGCATATTGTCCAGCGTGAGGTCAGTGAGAAAGCCAAGCCGCCCCTGATTCACGCCGATCAGCGGCACCTGGCACAGCGACAAGGTGCGCGCGATGTTCAGCATGGTGCCATCGCCGCCCAGCACAATCGCCAGATCCACCGCCCCGCCGATTTCAGCCAGAGTCATCGACGGGTAGGGATTGTCTTTAAGATGCTCGGCGGTCAGACTGTCCACCACCACGGTCAATCCTTTGGCTGACAAGAATTCAGCCAGGCGCAACAAGGGTCCGGCTATTTCCGGAGCCTTGTATTTACCGATCAACGCGACATTCTGAAAGGGGAATTTCATGGGTGAGATTAAACCACATCGCCCAGGCAATGACAAAGCGACTAAGCTGAGAGCACACGAAATGCACCACAGCTGCTTATCGGGTGCCCTGCATCCCTGTTACCTGCAACAAAGACCCGGCTAAAAGTTGCCAAGCTACAATCCGGAAAGATAATCCGTCAATGCTTCGATTTCGGCATCGGTCAGGGATTTGGCGACTTTATTCATCACACCATCCGTGCTGTTGCTGCGTTCACCACTTCTCCAATGGATGAGTTGGGCACGCAGGTACGCCCTGTGCTGACCGCCGATCACCGGATAGGCGCGATATTGGGGGGCCCTTGCCGTTCACCCCGTGACAACTCATGCATGGCGGAATACTTCTGCTCGCATCACCTTTCAGGAACAAATTCTTCGCGACCGGATTTTCTCCCTTTCCGCTTCCTTGCATCTTTTTCTGGCTGGCAAAATAGGCCGCTATATCGATCAGCTCGGCATAGTTGATGGTCGTCGCCATGGCACTGATGATCTGGTGCGTGCGCGCTCCTGATTGAAAATTGCGCAGTTGCTTTGCGATAGAGGGAGCATATTGTCCGGCAAGATTAGAGATCAAATCCTCCAGACTGAGGCCAAACAAGCAGTGATGCATTTTTGAATGCGGATCATGGCAATGTGCTCCCGTAAAAGATGGTTCAATTAAACCACATCACCCATGCGATGACAAAGCTGAGTCGTGCGAACAAAACCCAGCCCCTTGCCGGTGCTGATATTTTGAATGCCACCAAAGATCACACCTGCGGATGCGCACGCTCGTGCTTGCTGTGCAATTTGTTCAGCGCGTTGAGATAAGCCTTGGCGGAAGCCACCACGATGTCGGTATCCGCGCCCTGTCCGTTCACGATGCGCCCGCCTTTGGACAGCCGCACCGTCACTTCGCCCTGTGCATCGGTGCCGCTGGTGATGTTGTTCACCGAATACAATTGCAGTTCGGTGCCGCTGTTGACGATTTGCTCGATCGCCTTGAAGGTGGCATCCACCGGACCGCCGCCTTGCGCATCGGCTTGATGCTCCACACCGTCCAGGCTCATCACCACACGCGCCACCGGCAACACGCCGGTTTCAGAATGCGCGCCCATGGCCACCAGGCGGTAATGTTCGCTGATCTGCGCCACCGCTTCATCGCTGACCAAAGCCTGCAAGTCTTCATCGAAGATTTCGTTCTTGCGGTCCGCCAATTCCTTGAAACGCTGGAAGGCGGCATTAAAGGCTTCTTCCGACGGGAACTCGATATTCAGCGCGGTGAAACGCTGACGCAAAGCATTGCGCCCGGAGAGCTTGCCCAGGGTCAACTTGTTGGCATTCCAGCCCACGTCTTCTGCACGCATGATCTCGTAGGTCTCGCGATGCTTGAGTACGCCATCCTGATGTATGCCGGACTCGTGCGCAAACGCATTCGCACCGACGATCGCCTTGTTCGGTTGAACCGGGTAGCCGGTGATACTGGAAACCAGCTTGGATGTCGCCACAATCTGCTCGGTGTTGATGCGCGTATCCAGGTTGAATATATCGCGGCGGGTTTTCACCGCCATCACGACTTCTTCCAGCGAGGCATTGCCGGCACGTTCGCCAAGGCCATTGATGGTGCATTCCACCTGGCGCGCGCCGTTCATTACGGCGGCCAACGAGTTCGCCACCGCAAGACCCAGATCGTTATGGCAATGCGTGGACCAGATCACCTTGCCTGAATTCGGCACGCGTGCTATCAACTGCTTGATGCGCTCGCCCCACGCTGCGGGAATGGAATAACCCACCGTATCCGGCACATTCAGCGTCGTGGCTCCGGCCTGTATCACCGCATCGAACACCCGCACCAGAAAATCCATATCGGAGCGTACCGCATCCTCGGCGGAAAATTCCACATCGTCGGTATATTCAAGCGCCCACTTCACCGCGCTCACCGCGCGTTCGACCACCTGATCCTCGTTCATGCGCAACTTGTGCTGCATGTGGATGGGACTGGTCGCTATGAAGGTGTGGATGCGGCCCGACTTGGCCGGCTGTATAGCTTCACCGGCACGGCGCACGTCATTTTCGGTCGCGCGAGCCAAGGAACACACCGTGGAATCTTTAATGATTTCGGCAACCGCCTTCACAGCCGCAAAATCACCCGGACTGGCTGCCGCAAAACCGGCCTCGATGATGTCGACGCCCAACTTTTCCAGTTGACGCGCGATACGGATCTTCATTTCCCTGGTCATCGCCGCGCCCGGACTCTGCTCGCCATCGCGCAAGGTGGTATCGAAAATTATCAATTTGTCTATTATTTTATTTGGCATGCTGAACTCCATTGCAAATAGGTTTAACCTGCGGAACCGCTGCGGTTACCGCGCTTGTTTCAAACTTGTGTGGGTATGATTAGCGCGTGCCGCGCAGCAGCAGTGCAGCCATCAGGCTGAACGTGGAGTGGAGTGTTGCGATGTGGGTTGAAAAATGCATGGGGCTAATATTACCAGTTTTATCGCTTCGTGCAATGGTCTGGCATTTCTGTGCTGTTATTGCAGTGATGTCATTTTCGGCGTTGCCGCAAAACCCACAATACATAGCCGGACAATGCGTAGCACATGAACAATCCGAACAACACACCGGGCGGGTAGCTTGAGATGAAGATCAGAAATAATGCCGCCAGGAAAATCACCAGGAACGGCACGCTCTTGCGCATGTTGAAGTCCTTGAAACTATAGAACGGCAAGTTGCTGACCATGCTCAATCCGGCAAACACCGCCAGTGCAGCCGCATACCAACTCACCGACTCGCCGCTGAAATCATAGTCATGCATCACCCAGACGAATCCGGCGATGAGCGCCGCCGCAGCGGGGCTGGGTAACCCCTGGAAGTAGCGTTTGTCGACCACCTCAATATTGGTGTTGAAGCGCGCCAGGCGTAATGCGGTGGCGGCACAATAAATAAATGCGGCAAACCAACCCCATTTGCCCATGCCCTTCAATGCCCATTCATACACCACCAAAGAAGGCGCGACGCCGAAAGAAACCATATCGGACAGACTGTCATATTGGGCACCAAATTCGCTTTGCGTATGGGTCAGTCGCGCCACGCGACCATCCAGGCCGTCCAGCACCATCGCGATAAATATCGCCACCGCGGCGTATTCGAACCTGCCGTTCATCGCCTGCACGATGGCATAGAAGCCGGCGAACAGCGCGCCGGTGGTGAACAGGTTGGGCAACAGGTAAATCCCGCGCTTGCGCAGGTTCATCGGTTTACGTATATTGAATTCGTCCATGCCCCTAGACTACCCCTTTTGCGGCAACATTGCCAAGATAGTCGTGGTTGCCGACACCTTGTCGCCGATGCTGACTTTCACACTGGCATCCAGCGGCAGATACACATCCACGCGCGAACCGAAGCGTATAAAGCCGTAGCGCTGGCCGCGTGTCAGTACATCTCCCGTCTTGACATAGCACAGAATGCGGCGCGCGATCAGTCCCGCCACCTGCACCGAGGTGATGTCCGTGCCGTTGGCTGTTTTCAGCCATACCGCATTGCGCTCATTTTCCGTGGATGCCTTGTCCAGATCGGCATTCACGAACTTGCCGGGAAAGTACCAGACCTGTTGCACCGTGCCGTCCACCGGACTGCGGTTGGAATGCACGTTGAATACGTTCATGAACACGCTGACCTTGATTGCCTCGCGCTGCACGTAAGGGTCGTTGATGCGTTCCACAGCAACGATACGCCCGTCGGCGGGAGACAACACCGCGCCGGCATCTTGCGGGATCTCACGCGGCGGATCGCGGAAGAATTGCAGCACGAACAGCGCGATGATCCACAATGGGATAGACCAAGCTGCACACCAAACTGTAGCCAGCAGAGCGATTAAAACCGAACCGGCCAGGAACGGCCAGCCTTCTCGTGCGATGATGGGGTGAGGATAATTATTCATAGGATTGAGTAACCAGAAATGAGGAATGATGGAGAAATGCTTGGAGCGAAAAATCGGGACGGATCGTTGACACTCTCTATCCTCAATCCTCGCGCGTCGATCCTAGTTCAGTTCTTGGATTGATCCACCAGCTTGTTCTTGCTTATCCACGGCATCATCGCACGCAACTGGCCACCGACTTTTTCGATCGGATGCTCTGCATTCAAACGACGGCGAGCGGTCATTTCCGGATAGTTGGTGCGGCCTTCAAGAATGAATTGTTTGGCGTAGGAACCGTTCTGAATGTTCTTCAAACATTCCTTCATCGCGGCACGTGCTTCGTCTCCTATCACGCGCTGGCCGGTCACGTATTCGCCGTATTCCGCATTGTTTGAAATCGAATAGTTCATGTTGGCGATGCCGCCTTCGTACATCAGGTCCACGATCAACTTCAATTCATGCAGGCACTCGAAATAAGCCATTTCCGGCGCGTAACCCGCTTCGGTCAAGGTTTCAAAACCGGCCTTGACCAGTTCCACCGCGCCACCGCACAACACGGCTTGTTCGCCGAACAGGTCGGTTTCGGTCTCTTCGCGGAAATTGGTCTCGATCACGCCACCCTTGGTGCCGCCATTGGCTGCCGCATAGGACAACGCGATGTCGCGCGCCTTGCCGGACTTGTCCTGATACACCGCGATCAAACTCGGCACGCCACCGCCCTTGAGATATTCGGAACGCACGGTATGGCCGGGGCCCTTCGGCGCGATCATGATCACGTCCACATCGGCACGCGGCACGACCTGGTTGTAGTGGACATTGAAGCCATGCGCAAACGCCAGGGCAGCACCCGCCTTCATGTTAGGTGCAACGTCTTCGTGATAGACCTGCGGGATGGTTTCGTCAGGCAACAGCATCATCACCACGTCGGCATTTTTCACCGCAGCGGCAATTTCCGATACCTGCAAACCGGCACCTTCGGCCTTTTTCCAGGACGCGCCGTTCTTGCGCAACGCGACAGTCACGTTCACACCGGAGTCGCGCAAATTTTGCGCATGTGCATGGCCTTGTGAACCGTAGCCCACAATGGTGACTTTCCTGCCTTTGATCAGGGATAAGTCTGCATCTTTGTCGTAATAAACTTTCATGCTGTCCTCTTAAAATATAATAATTAAAGTTTCAAAACCCGTTCACCGCGCCCAATGCCGGATGCACCGGTACGCACCGTTTCCAAAATCATGTCGCGGTCAATCGAATGCAAAAAGCTGTCCAGTTTAGCGCAAGTATCGGTCAGTTCGATGGTACAAGTAGACTCCGATTCGTCTATCACACGACCATGGAAAATGTTCGTCACGCGTTTCAACTCCTCGCGTGCCGCGCCTACCGCACGCACCTTGACCAACATCAACTCGCGCTCCAGATGTTCGCCTTCGCTCAGATCCATAACTGCCGCCACGTCGATCAGCTTGTTCAGTTGCTTGTTGATCTGCTCGATGACCGCATCCGAACCGCTGGTGACGATGGTCATGCGCGACAAGGTAGGATCTTCCGTCGGCGCTACCGCCAGCGATTCGATGTTATAACCGCGTGCCGAAAACAGACCGGCCACACGTGACAAAGCACCCGCTTCGTTTTCCATCAGCAAAGAAATGATGTGCCGCATCACAAATCCTCCGACAAGATCACTTCAGACAAGCCCTTGCCACCCGGCACCATCGGAAACACGTTTTCCGTCGGGTCGGTCTGAAAATCCATAAACACCAGATCATTCTTGCGTGCAAAGGCTTCTTTCAACGCCGGCTCCACATCGGAAGGTTTGTCGATCCGTATCCCGATATGCCCATAAGCTTCTGCCAATTTCACAAAATCAGGCAACGCATCCATGTAGGATTCCGAATAGCGGTTGCCGTGGAAGAATTCCTGCCACTGGCGCACCATACCCAAATAGCGGTTATTCAGCGACACCACCTTGATCGGCAGGTGGAATTGCTTGCAGGTGGACAACTCCTGAATATTCATCTGGATACTGCCTTCGCCGGTGACACAGGCCACCGTTGCACCCGGATTGATCAACTGTACGCCCATCGCGGCAGGCAAACCAAATCCCATAGTGCCGAGCCCGCCGGAGTTGATCCAGCGCCGCGGCTTATTGAACTTGTAATACTGCGCCGCCCACATCTGATGCTGGCCGACATCAGATGTGACGAAGGCATCGCCGCCGGTAATCTCGTAGAGCTTCTCGATCACGAATTGCGGCTTGATGATCTCGGTGGAATTTTTGTAGCGCAATCCACCGCCCTTGACGCGCCACTCATCTACCTGTTTCCACCAGGCAGCCAAGTCGGATGCATCGGGCATTTGTTTGCTGCTGCGCAATTCGCTCAACAATTGTTCCAGCACCAATTTCAGATCGCCCACCACCGGCACATCCACCTTGACGCGCTTGGCGATGGAGGAAGGATCGATATCGATATGGATGATTTTGCGCGGTACCTGGGCGAAATGTTCGACATTGCCTACTACGCGGTCATCAAAGCGTGCACCGACAGCCAACAGCACATCGCAATACTGCATCGCCATACACGCCTCATATGTCCCGTGCATGCCGGGCATACCGACGAACTGCTTATCGCTGGCAGGGAAGGCGCCCAAACCCATCAGCGTGCTGGTGCAAGGAAAACCAAGCACACGCACCAGCTCGGTCAATTGCGCCGACGCCCCCGACAGCACCACGCCGCCGCCGCTGTATATCATCGGTCGCTTGGCTTCCAGCAGTAATTGCACAGCACGCTTGATCTGCGCGCTGTCGCCCTTGCCGACCGGATTATAGGAGCGAATGCTGACACTGCCCGGATAAATGAATTCGGTTTTATGATTGGATATGTCCTTTGGAATATCCACCAGCACCGGCCCCGGACGGCCTGACTTGGCCAGGTAAAATGCCTTCTTGATGGTTGGCGCGATATCCTTTACGTCCTTGATCAAAAAGTTGTGCTTCACGCAGGGACGGGTAATGCCTACGGCATCGACTTCCTGGAACGCATCTTCGCCGATCGCATAACTGGGCACCTGGCCGCTGATGACCACCATCGGGGTCGAGTCCATATAGGCCGTGGCAATCCCGGTCACCGCATTGGTGATCCCGGGGCCGGAAGTGACCAATGCCACGCCCACTTTCTCCGAAGAACGCGCATAGCCATCCGCAGCATGTATCGCTGCCTGTTCATGGCGCACCAGGATATGTTTGACCTTGTCTTGCTGAAACAGCGCGTCATAAATATGCAGCACTGCCCCGCCAGGGTAGCCGAATATGTATTCGACTCCCTCCTCCTGCAAACAGCGGATAGCAATTTCCGCACCAGTCAACTCCATCACAAACACCTTAAATATAAACGAAATAGAACCTCGTAAGATAATGGTTGGCAGCGTTTTGGTCAACCTTTGCCGTTCCATCAACATGGTTTCAAGCGATATCGATAACAATTTGCTACCATGAGCTCTCTTGCAAAGGGTGATAAAACTGTGTACTTCCGCTGAATTAAGCCAATTTCTCAGCAGCGTCGAGCGTCGCGCATATAAACATGCGGTTTTTTCCGTGCGCGACGATCACGCCGCACTGGACATCGTTCAGGACGCGATGCTCAAGCTGGCGGAAAAATATGGCGACAAGCCTGCCGAAGAACTGCCGATGTTGTTCCAACGCATTCTGCAAAATACCATCCGTGATCATTATCGCAGACAAAAAGTTCGATCGGCCTGGGTAACACTCTTTTCCGGTTTGCAATCCAAACACGATGATGAAGAATTCGACCCGCTGGATGTGCTTGAAGACAGCGAAAACCAGACCACCCCAGCCGCCCCAGAAGCGTCCTTGCAACAGAGTCAAATCATTGCGCTGATCGAACAAGCACTTAGCAAATTACCGGCGCGTCAACGGGAAGCCTTCCTGCTGCGTTACTGGGAGGGACTGGACACAACCGAGACCGCCGCAGCAATGGGCTGTACCGAGGGTAGCGTCAAAACCCACTGTTCGCGTGCTGTACATGCGCTTTCCGTGTCTCTTAAAGCAAAAGGAGTGGAACTACCATGACTACGAATTTAGACCCCGGCAAGATCGCCCAGCTACTGACACTAAGCGCCCGGCAGTTGGACCAAAGCACTTTATCCGCATTGCACAGCGCTCGCCAGAATGCACTGAAAAGACAGGCGGTGCGCGCGCCCGTTTTCGCGCTTGCCACAGGTCGCGGTACACACAGCCTGATACCAGACTCGATTCAACAATGGGTGGTCGCCGGCTTGCTTATCGCTATGCTCATCGTCGGAACGAGTTTTTGGCATCATGTTGTCCAGGAACAGCAAATCAGCGATATTGATGTGGCGATTTTGACTGATGACTTGCCCATCGAAGTTTTCGTTGATTGATTCTTGATGCCGATCAGTAGATGCGAAGTTCTGTAATTGGAGTTTTTTTGTTACTGTGCTTTACCAGCACACTTGCCAGCGCGGCATCAATATCCTGGCGAGCGTTGAGCCCTGCGCAACGGGAAGCTCTTGCCCCTCTGGACCAACAGTGGGACACCCTGCCGGAGATACAGCGAAGCCGCCTGATCGAAACCGCCAAACGATATCCACGCCTGACTCACGAACAAAAAGAACGCTTCCATAACCGCCTGGAAAAATGGAGCAAGCTCACGCCGGAACAACGCGAAGCCGCCCGTGAAAAATATCGCGCCTTTAACAAAGTGCCGGCTAAAGAACGTGAGCAAGTCAAAAGAATGGTGCGCGAACAGGAAGCCAGCAAAGCTGCTGCCGCAAGCACTGTGCCGCCCGTATCCCAAACGCGCTGATTCCTTCCCCCACCGGGGCGATGACAACGCCCCCCGAACACCGCGCGATATAATTTTCCCGGTTATGCTCCTTCATAACGTGTCATACAGCGCTTTGCCTGGCGACCTGCTTTTCAGCGTCGTTCGGTCCACCATAACATCAAAATACCCAACAACAGAAACAAGCCGGTCATCGCCGTTGCACTGATGAACGGCTGCCAGTCGTTGAGCGCGCCCAAACTGGCAAACAAGCGCCCCACAAAGTGGAACGCCAAGCCCAACACGATACCCAGGAATATCATCGCACCTATCCCCCCGGCACGCCGATGGTAAGTTGCAAATGGCAGCGCCAGCAGCATCATCACCAGCAACGCTAATGGATAAACCAGCTTATTCCACATCGCGATTTCATAGCGCGCACTCTTTTGGTGGTTTTCTTTCAAGTGCCCGGTGTATTGATACAAATCGTAGGCGGACATTTGTTCCGGCACAACCAACAACACGCTCAGAATGGCCGGTGTCAATGCCGAACGCCATTCCTGCTTGGGCTGAACGTCGATGTTAGTGCCCTCCTTGCTAAAGCGCGTCTCAAGCACGTCTTCAAGCTGCCAAACCCCTTGCTCGATAAAGTTTGCCCGCTTGGCGTTGGTAATGGACTGCAAGTGATAGGTTTCATCGAACCGGTATATGTCGATATTCAATAAACTGGTGTCTGGCATGACGTTTTTCACATTCACGAAACTGCGCTCATCCTTGACCCACACGCCCGAGCGAAATTCCTTCAGCGAAACTTGCGCGTTTTGCGCCTTCAATCGCAATTGCTGCGCCATCCGCTCGCTTGGCGGCGCAAGCAGTTCGCCGCAAACGAAACTCAACACCACCAACGGCAAAGCGATCTTGAACAGAGCGCCGACCATCTGCCATATCGATGCGCCGGAAGATCGAAAAACGGTCAACTCCGAACTGGCTGCCATCTGCACCAGTGCTGTGATAGTACCGATCAGAACCGCCACTGGAAACAGCTCGTAGATATGGCCGGGAATGGTCAGCACCACGAAAAGCAACACATAACCCAGGTGATATTGCCCCTGCCCCATCACATTCAGTTCATGAATCAAATCCAGAAAGGCGAATAACATGATCAGCGCGAGGAACACCAACCCAATGCTGAAGTAAATTTCACGACCGAGATAGCGCGTCAGCAAGTTCATTTCTTGATCGTCCTGCGTAACGAGAACAATGTCATGCGACGATAGAACATCAGCACAACTACCGTCAGCATCGCCGCATGTATGCCCCACAGGCCGATGCCGGGCGACAGCTTGCCTTGACCTACCCAAGTATTGGTGACACTGATCATATTGCTATAGAGCATATACAGCACGATCGCCAGGATCAGATTGAGCGAGCGTCCGGCACGCGGATTGACGTAACCCAATGGAATCGCCAACAAGGCAAGGAGCACCGCGCTAATCGGCAATCCTATTCGCCATTCCAGCTCGGAGATATCCCACGTTGTGCTGCTGCGCCACAACTCCGGAGTCGACATGCTGCGAACTTGCGGCTCTGCCTGCTTGGCAGGCAGGTCATCTATACGCATCGCATAGCGTTCAAATTCCACAATACGATAATCGCGCTGTCCCGGCGTGCCTTCATAACGCGTACCGTTCAACAAAACCAAAAAACGATCGCCATTCGGCACAGTTTCCTGCACGCCTTGCTGTGCCGCCATCGTGCCAATTTTGCCGTTTTGCTCGGATTGCACAAAAATATTGCCGACGCGATTGGAGCCTGGATTGACGTTCTCGATAAAATACACCCGACCGCTCTGCTTTGACTCGCGAAACATGCCAGGGGTCGCAGATGTGACATCATTACGGCTTTCCAGCTTGCTTTTGAACTCATCGGTCTTTCGTAATGCCCATGGAGACAGCACCAGGCTAAGCAATGCAATCAACCCGACCACAGGTAATGCATACCACAAGACCGGGCGGATCCAGCTCGTCAAGCCGATACCTGAGCTAAACCACACCACCATCTCACTGTCACGATAACAACGCGACAAGGTAAGCAGAATTGAGATGAACAAACTGATGGAAAGCAATACCGGCAGATAATTCATTGCACTGAAGCCCAGCAGCGCCAACACCCCATCCACAGCAACCAAGCCGCTGACCGCCTCGCTTAACAGGCGTATCAACTGGCTGACCACGATAATGCCAAGCAACACCGCGAACACCAGCAAACCGTTGCTGGCGAACTCGCCCACCAAAGCGCGCTGAAAAATGCCAGCGCGTAACGGCTTTGACTTTATACGGTAAGTTTGCGGATAATCGGGCATCGAAACCTGGGTTTTTAAATCTTGAAGGAGTGTCACGTGGAATTTAGCATAAAACAAAGCAGTCCGGACAAACAACGCAGCAACTGCTTGGTCGTTGGCGTATTCGAAGGTGGCAAACTATCCCCAGCAGCGCAAATTCTCGACAAGGCAGCAAAACATGCGCTCAGCGACCTGATCGCACACGGTGACATAAGCGGAAAATCTGCAACTACCCTGCTGCTGCACAAACTTCCCGGCATCGCTGCCGAACGCGTGTTACTGGTTGGCTTGGGCAAAGCCAGTGAGTTGACCAACAAAACCAGCGTGGACATACTGCGCGCGACCTTCACTGCATTGAACGGCACACCCGCCAAAGATGCCACACTGTACGTCATTGATGAGGGTCTCGGGAAAAATGCCGAGTGGGTCGTCAAGCAGGCGGTGTTCGCCGCAGCCGAGAGTGTCTATCGCTCCGACAGCCTTAAGAGCAAACCCGCCAAAGCCGCGACGCTGAAGAGCATTACCTTCGCCACACTGGACAAACCGGCTGCCGCTTTGAGGAACGCGCTCGAACATGCCGCAGCTACAGCGCATGGAATGGAACTCGCCAAGACGCTCGGCAATCTGCCGGGCAACGTCTGCACCCCGACCTATCTCGCCACCAGGGCGCTGGCATTGAGCAAGGCGCACAAGTCGATCAAGACCACCGTGCTGGAAGAAAAGGACATCAAGAAGCTGGGTATGGGTTCATTCCTCTCTGTCACACAAGGCAGCGAGCAACCCGCCAAGCTCATCACGCTGGAATATCACGGCACGGACAAGAAACACAAACCCATCGTGCTGGTCGGCAAGGGCATCACCTTCGACTCCGGCGGCATCTCGCTCAAGCCGGGCGCAGAGATGGACGAGATGAAATATGACATGTGCGGTGCGGCCAGCGTGCTCGGCACGATGCAGGCCATCGCAGAAATGGGCTTGAAGCTTAACGTAGTCGGCGTCATCCCGACGTGCGAGAACCTGCCCTCTGGTCGCGCCACCAAGCCCGGCGACATCGTCACTTCGATGTCCGGGCAGACCATCGAGATCCTCAACACCGATGCCGAAGGCCGCCTGATCTTGTGCGACGCGCTCACCTACTCGAAGAAGTTCAATCCCGACACCGTAATCGACATCGCCACGCTCACCGGCGCGTGCGTCATCGCCTTGGGTCATGTCGCCAGCGGCATGTTCAGCAATGAGGACAAGCTCGCCAAGGAGTTGCTGGCAGCAGGCGAACAGGCTCACGACCGGGTATGGCAACTGCCGCTGTGGGATGATTACCAACCGCTGCTGGACAGCAATTTCGCCGACATGCAGAACATCGGCGGACGTGCGGGGGGAACGATCACCGCCGCCTGCTTCCTGGCGCGCTACACCAAGGACTACCGCTGGGCGCATCTGGATATCGCCGGCACCGCATGGAAATCGGGCAAGGAGAAGGGCGCGACCGGGCGTCCCGTGCCGCTGCTTACGCAGTATTTGGTCAACCGCGCTATATCGAAATGACTAAAGTAGATTTCTACACCGGCTCGACCGACAAGCTGCGCACCGCTTGCCAGTTGAGCCACAAGGCCATGCAAAACGGAGTGCGCACGGTCATCA
>JADGRM010000090.1 GCA_017880945.1 Gallionella sp.
ACCTTCAGTATCACAAATTCCCATCAGTTTGAAGGTCTGCTACCTGACGTGAAGCAGTCGCTCAGATGCTCCACCTTGAAGGTCGGGTGAGTGTCGATTGCCCCACTTGGCGAATGGCAGCATTCAGGCAGCGAAAATAATCCATGATTGGACAATTCCAATTGTCCATGAACAGTCAGCGCTCGATTCACAATGAGCGCGTCAAATCTCCACGCACGAATCCGCACAACGGGTTCGCCATCCCTTCGACAGAGCTCAGGACAGGTTTTTTTCCCAGCGCGATCACCTTGAACAGCTCACCCATCTCCGCGGGGCTGGTGAGTTTCTGCAACTGCGCCGAGAGCGGCAGATAATCGCGCAAGTTTTCCGGCGAGGTTTCTTGCAGCAATGCGGTGATGCCACAGTTGATCAGGAAGAACGCCTGCGAGGAATAGCCGATCAATTCCAGGCCCGCGTCAATGCCGCATTCGGCGATATCGGAAAAATTCACATGTGCGGTGATGTCCTGCAAACCGGGCAGAAAGAACGGATCGTCGTGCGCATGGTGGCGGTAGTGGCACATCAGCGTGCCGCTACGGCGCTGCGGATGGTAGAACTCTCGCGCGCCGAAGCCGTAGTCGATGAACAGCATCGCGCCCTGTTCCAGCCGTTGCGCGAGGCTGTTGATCAATCCGCGCGCGGCGAGACATATCTCGCTGACATAATCATCCGGCACATTGATTTGCTGCGCGGCATGCAACAAAGCCGTATCGCCGATGGAGCGCTCCTGCCAGATGAAACCGTGCTCGCCCGATGCCACGCCGCGCTCGGTGATTGCGCTGTTCCGCCAGTGCACCAGATGCACGGGTAATGCGTCCAGCACCTCGTTGGCGACGATCGCGCCGCTGAACTTTTCCGGCAATTCATCCAGCCAGTGCACACGATCCAGCAGATGCGGGAGGCGTTCACGCATCAGTGACTGCTGGCGCGCGCGCAAGTCGGCACTCACCTCAAGGATCGCATAGCTGTCCGGCAGGCTGCCGAGCTGCTCCAGTTCGGCAAGCATGTCCGCCGCCAATTTTCCGCTGCCCGCGCCCAGCTCCAGTATGTGAGGCGCGCTGGATGCCATGATCTCCGCCACTTGACGCGCCAGGGTGCGCCCGAACAGCGGCGAGAGTTCGGGTGCGGTGATGAAGTCGCCTGCTGCGCCGAACTTGTGCGCGCCTGCCGTGTAATAACCCAGCCCGGGTGCGTACAGTGCCAAGTCCATGTAGCGCGCAAACGGAATCCAGCCGCCTTGTGCGGCGATGTCACGCCGGATGGATTCAACCAGGCGCGCGCTGTGCTGGGCGGCTTCCGGGCTGGGTGCGGGCAAAGTGGGGGTGGGGTGGCTGGGCATGGTCGGGTATAATTCTCGGGTGTGTGATTTTAACAGCTTGATCAGAAACGTAGCGAGGAAGGTCGGATGCAAGGCAAGGTGGTGCTGGTTACAGGTGGGGCGAAGCGCGTCGGCGCGGCGATTTGTCGCCGCCTGCACGCAGCGGGTGCACAGCTCGCCGTGCATTACCGCAGCTCCGAACAGGAAGCGCTGGCTCTGCAAAAAGAATTGAATAAGCTGCGCCCGAAAAGTGCCGCGCTGTTCCAGGCGGATCTGCTCGACCTGCACGCGTTGCCGCAACTGGTGCACAAGGTCATCAAAAAATTCGGGCAGTTGGACGCGCTGGTCAACAATGCTTCAAGTTTTTACGCTACCCCGCTGGCGGATCTTGATGAACAGCAATGGCAAGATTTGCTCGGCACCAATCTGAAAGCCCCGTTGTTCCTGGCACAAGCGGCAGCGGCCGAATTGCGCCATCGCCATGGCTGCATCGTGAACATCGCGGACATCCACGCCGAACACCCGATGCATGGCCATCTGCTATACAGCGTCGCCAAGGCCGGGCTGGTCGCGCTTACCCGCGGACTGGCGCAGGAAATGGCACCGGAGGTGCGCGTCAACGCCATTGCTCCCGGGGTCATCGTGTGGCCGGAAGGTGCGGCGTGGATCGACGAGGAGCAACGCAGCAAGATCGTCGCGCACACCCTGCTCAAGCGTGAAGGTGAGCCGGACGACATCGCCAGGACGGTCGCTTTTCTGATTCAGGACGCGCCTTACATCACCGGGCAGATCATTGCGGTAGATGGCGGCCGCAGCATCAACCTTTGAAAGATTGATATGAACGAAATTACCCAAGAAATGACCGCAGAAGTCGGCGAGGCGGATGCAGTGCAAGGCGCCGCCGCAGGCACTTCTGCGGTACATTTCGAGCACCACTCCACCAACTTCAATCGTCTCAAGGGGCGGCTGGAGCACCATGTCGGCAGGGCCATCGCCGATTTCAACATGATCGAGGAAGGTGACAGCGTGATGGTGTGCCTGTCCGGCGGCAAGGACTCTTACACTCTGCTGGATATTTTGCTCACCTTGCGCAAGCGCGCGCCGATCGACTTTCGCATCGTCGCGATGAATCTCGACCAGAAACAACCGGGCTTTCCCGCCGAGGTATTGCCGAATTATCTGAAACAACTCGGCGTGGAATACCACATCGAAACCCAGGACACTTATTCCATCGTCAAGGAAAAAATACCCGAGGGAAAAACCACCTGTTCGCTGTGTTCGCGGCTGAGGCGCGGCATCATCTACCGCGTGGCGGGCGAGCTCGGCGCGAACAAGATCGCGCTGGGACATCACCGCGACGACATGATCGAGACGCTGTTCCTGAACATGTTCTTTGGCGGCAAGCTCAAGGCGATGCCGCCCAAGCTGGTCACCGACAAGGGCGACCACATCGTTATCCGTCCGCTCGCCTATTGCGCCGAGAAAGACATCGCCCGTTACGCGCGCGGAATGGAGTTTCCGATCATTCCGTGCAACCTGTGCGGTGCTCAGGAAAACCTGCAACGCCAGAACATCAAGGAGATGCTCGCCGTGTGGGAGCGCGAGTATCCGGGACGCAGCCAGACCATCTTCACCGCGATGCAAAACGTTGCGCCTTCGCACCTGCTGGACGGCAACCTGTTCGATTTCAAGAATATCCAGATCGGTGAAAAAGTAGCGGAAGGCGATACCGCGTTCGATATCGGCCTGTAAAGCCAAGTGTAAACTGTCGAAAGAAATCCACCCAACCAATGCCGCTTGCCAGCGTAAACCCCGTCAGACCGCGGATCACCGGCCTGTTCGTGATACGAATCGTCTGTGATATGCTTGTATGTGTTAAACCCAATTTTTATTAGGAGTGAAGTTATGTCATTGCGCCGTATTGTTGCACTTTCCCTGTTGACCTTCGGCACCACTGCGATGGCGGATACCATTGATCTGAACCTGCGCAATAGCAGCGCCCAATTTCAGTACAGCACATCAATGGGTCGCGATGCACTTGGAAAAACCGAATTACATCTCGGCGTCCTGTATGCCGATAAAAGTAATATGCTCGGTGATTTGGGTATTCTGGTGAAAGATGAAGTGGGCAGCAGTGCTCCCGGATTTTCTGTAGGTGTCGGTATAAAGGGGCTGTTGGCCCATACACAGGGCACCAACGAGTCGGCCCTGGCATTGGGCGGAATGATACGTTATTCACCGCCCGGCCTTTCCCGCATGGGCATAGTCGGACAATTGTATTTTTCCCCGAACATCACCACCTTTGGCGATGCCAACCGATTCATTGAAACCGGAGTCCGAGTGGAGTACGAGGTCATACCAAACGCAGCCGCTTACCTCGGTTACCGCAACATCCGATTCAACCTTAATAACACTGCACGTTACGCCACTCTGGATGAAGGTGTCTTTGTGGGTGTGAGGATGTCGTTCTAACCGGTTAACTGCGTTTTTTGTTCTGCAATCACCCATGGAAATGGGATAAGCAAAGCCGCTTACTCACCCAGCCTGCAAGGCTATCTTGAGAACCACCTTGCGGATGCTGCCGCTACTGACCAGCGGCGCATGCGCGTCTTCCGGGAAGAAGATGCAGAACGCGCCGGGAGGCGTGGCGATCCACGCAGCAGGTGCATCACGGAAGAACCGGATGTCCCTCTCCGCAGAGTATTCGTCCGCCGGCTCGCTGCACTCGATAAGCGGCCTCCAGCCCATCTCATCGATTCCCTCCAAAACCAGCTGGATGTCGATGTAACGACGATGAGACTCTAATTGAGCCGCTTCACGAGTGCGTCCCGGCATATGCTCCACGATGGCGAACAGATCCTCGCCGAGAATGGGATGGTGCCCCGGCGCGAGCGACATCAGGTCGGTGTTGCGGATGTATTCGAATGCGCGCGGGAACAGCGGATGCAGTGCGGAGTAACGGTCGGATTGGGAAAGAGTGGAGAAGATCATTGCTTTATAAGACTCCCAATAAATTTCGGAAGATAAACTACCGCTCTCATTATTTTCTTGCGAATTTGTATTTTGCTGTGACCATCAATGAAGAGGCTCAAGTCAGTTAGTACACGATCTCGCGCTATCGTAACATCGTTGCAGAGTTGTTTATGAATGCCACTGTTCATCAAGCTTTGTGTCGCACTCCCTATTTCGTTCTGCGCTCTATCTGTCACAGTGTCGAAATGACAACGAGCTTTGGAGATTAATAGATCACCCAGTGACTCGGTCGGCCAAAAGGCATTGTCGAGCACCATTCCATATTCGGTTTTCATGTCATCTCGAATTTCGTCAAAAAGCGAAATACATGCGTCATGAATTTTGGTTACGGTCATGCTGGAATGGAGGAGTTCCCTGCCATTCATTTCCTGTCTGATGGAAACTATCGCTGGTGTCAAAGCATCGAGCCGTCGAGTGACGGCTGCTTGAACCTTTGCATCGGCAATATCCTCCAGACTACTCATGATGCCACCCGAGTTTTTGATGCATCATCGTGAATAAATCAGCATGTTCCAAAGCCATCTATGTGCTTTGCTTACGGGTGCAACAGCACGTTTATCGATGCGGGCCATTATGCAGCTCTGCTGCGCCTTCATGTTGGCGGCATCGCCGGGCGTGCCTTCGATGGCGTCCCTTACGCTCTTGAAACGTTGCTTGTTCATGGGCGGATTATACGCAATCTTGTATATGTAACACGGTACTAAGCTATAGGTCGTCACTTTATTGAACGACCGTCATGGTTCGACCAGCTCACCACGAACGGCTGTGGGTGCTCAACGAAATTCAAGAGTGATGCGTAGCGTGCGAATAGCTGACGACTACACGTTCCCCGTTCGTCCTGAGCTTGTCGAAGGATGAACGAGCGCGCCATCCCTGTCCGAACCCTTCGCCAAACGAGATACTTCTGCCCAATCGCCGCGCATCATCGCTTCCTTTTTCTTGCGGCTCCAACCTTTGATTTGTTGTTCGGCGGCTAAAGCTTCTTCACGGGTAGAACATTCCTGGCTAAACACCAATTCGACAGGCAATCGCCCGGAGGTATAGCTATCGCTCAAGCCGTTCTGATGTTCGCAGATGCGCTGTTCGAGGTTGTCGGTATGTCCGGTGTAATAAGAACTATCGGCACAACGCAGGATGTAAACCCAGAAGCTCATAATTTTTACGCTCCGTAATATTTCACCCTTCGACAGGCTCAGGGCGAACGGTGTGGAGTTTATCGGCCTAGCTTACAGAAACCGCGCGACCATGCCCTTTGCCAGCTCACCCTGCAACGGTATCTGCACACGATGACCGCTGCCGGGCGCGGTGGTGAGCGCTTCGCCTGAAAGGCTGTGCATCTCGTTCAACACGACAATGTGATTGCCGGAGGGGTGGATGATCTCGAGTTTGTCGCCGACCTGGAACTTGTTCTTCACGTCGATCACAGCGATGCCGTTCGCGCAATTCACGATGTCACCGACGTATTGCTGGCGGGTGCTCTCGGAGTGGCCGCGCAGGTAGTTCTGCTGTTCATGGGTGTGGTGGCGTTCGTAGAAGCCGTCGGTGTAACCGCGGTTCGCCAAGGCATCCAGCGCGCCGAGCAGTGAATAATTGAACGGCCTGCCCGCAACCGCATCGTCGATCGCCTGCCGATATACCTGCGCGGTGCGTGCCACGTAGTAGATGGACTTGGTGCGGCCTTCGACTTTCAGCGAATCAATGCCGATCTTTGCCAGCCGCTCGACGTGCTCGACGGCGCGCAGGTCCTTCGAGTTCATGATGTAGGTGCCGTGCTCGTCTTCGATCACCGGCATCAGCTCATCGGGATGATCCTGGCGCGAGATCAGGTAAACCTTGTCGGCAGCGGGGTGGCGCGGTTGCGAGCCGCAGGCGGAGAGATTGGATGCGCCCATCGCCTCATCGAAATTGAAATCTATTTTCTGCAAGTCGCCGGTGGCGTCTTCTTCGGCATCCTTGACCTTGTAATCCCAGCGGCAGGAATTGGTACAGGTACCCTGGTTCGGATCGCGGTGATTGAAGTAACCGGACAGCAAACATCGCCCCGAATAGGCGATGCACAGCGCGCCGTGCACGAAAACTTCCAGCTCGATATCCGGGCATTCCTGGCGTATCTCTTCGATCTCGTCCAGCGACAATTCGCGCGACAGAATGATGCGCGACACGCCGAGCTTTTGCCAGAATTTCACGCCGGCATAATTCACCGTGTTGGCCTGCACCGAGAGATGGACAGGCATGTCCGGGAATTCCTCGCGCACCATCATGATCAGGCCGGGGTCCGCCATGATCAAGGCATCCGGTTGCATCGCGATGACCGGGCGCATATCGGCCAGGTAGGTTTTGACCTTGGCGTTGTGCGGCATCAGATTGCTTGCGACAAAGAATTTTTTTCCGAGCTGGTGTGCTTCGCTGATGCCGATCTCCAGTTGCTCCAGCTGGAATTCGTTGTTGCGCGCACGCAGGGAATAGCGAGGCTGTCCTGCATACACCGCGTCCGCGCCGAAGGCGAAGGCGGTGCGCATCTTGTCCAGCGTGCCGGCAGGCAAGAGTAGTTCAGGGGCGCGCAATGTGCTCATTTCGGCAATCCCAGTCGCTGCCAGATCGCCAATGTTGGCGCGGCCTGGTTCAGCGTGTAGAAATGCAGGCCCGGCGCGCCGCCCTTTAACAGGCGTTCGCACAATGCAGTGACCACATCCTGGCCAAATTCCTGTATCGATGCGCTGTCGTCGCCGTAGCCTTCCAGCTTGCGGCGCATCCAGCGCGGGATCTCCGCACCGCAGGCATCGGAGAAGCGCGCCAACTGGGCGAATTTCACGATGGGCATGATGCCCGGCACGATGGGAACAGTGACGCCCAGTCTGCGGCACTCTTCAACAAAGCGGAAATAGGCGTCGGCGTTGTAGAAATACTGGGTGATGGCGGAATCCGCCCCGGCAGAGACCTTTCGCGTGAAGTTGAGGATGTCGTCCTGTGCGGATCTGGCCTGCGGATGAAACTCCGGATAGGCCGCCACCTCGATATGAAAGTGCTCGCCGGTTTGCGCGCGGATGAACGACACCAGTTCGTTGGCGTATTGAAACTCGCCGATGCTGCCCATGCCGGACGGCATATCGCCGCGCAACGCCACGATGCGCTTGATGCCCATATCCTTGTATGTGTTCAGCATGGTACGGATGTTCTCGCGCGTCGAGCCGACGCAGGACAAGTGTGGCGCGGCGTTATAACCCTCGGCCTTGATCCGCCGTATGGTTTCCAGCGTGCGGTCTTGCGTCGAACCGCCTGCACCGAATGTGACAGAGAAAAACTCCGGCTTGAGCGATGCCAGTTGCTTGCGCGTGGCCGCGAGCTTTTCCACGCCCTCCGGGGTTTGCGGCGGGAAAAATTCAAAACTAAAAAGTGGTTTGTTCATGCTGTTCTCATCTGTTGTGTGGCCTCATCAATTGTGCGGCAGCCGAGGACAGCGCCCAGGAAAAAATACTGTAAAGCACCGCGCCCAAAACGCCGTGCCAGAAACTGTCCACGACAAAACCGCGCAGCACCGAACCAACCAGCCAGAACAGTGTGCCGTTGATCACGAAGATGAACAGTCCCAGGGTGAGCATCGTCACCGGCAAGGTAAGCAACAGCAGCATCGGCCTGATCAATGTATTGACCAATCCAAGAAAAAACGCCGCGATCAGCGCCGAACCGAAACCGTCCACATGTATGCCCGGCACAAAGTTCGCCACTGCGAGCAATGCGAGTGCATTGAGTATCCAGATCAACAGTAACTTCAATTGCGGATTCATTTTCGTTTCCCTTCCATGGATTTGCCCGCCCCGGCAACTTGCGTATGGGCAGCATGCGCACGCAACGCCGACCCGTATGCGGATAGACACCACTCGCCCATCCGGGTGCCCG
>JADGRM010000091.1 GCA_017880945.1 Gallionella sp.
CGCAGCCGCCTGACTTGCCGAGCAACACAGGGAATCCCGTGGGGGTGGCGGATTGGGGTCGCCTTTTCCTGGGTTACTTTCTTTTGGCGACGCAAAAGAAAGTGGCTGATAGAACTACTGATGAAACCACTAGCCATTCCGCTATGTCACCAACAAACAGTGACCAAGCGGCTGGTTATAGCCAACTGACTGATGAAACAACTAGCCAATCCACTAAGCCATCAAAGAACGGTGGCAAAGTGGCTGGTTATAACCCAGCAAACGATAGTCATTGGTTATAGCTGTCGGGCTACCCCCGACAAACCTCTAAGTTACCCAGCGACCCTTAATACCAGACCTTTGAGATACGCCCCTTCAGGAAAACTGAGTAACACCGGATGATCCGCACTGGCATGCAGGTGATGCACGATCTGCGCATCAACACCGGCATCGAGCGCTGCACCGGCGACGATCTTCTGGAACAGGTCTTCGCTGATGCCGCCAGAGCAGGAGTAGGTGCACAGCAGGCCGCCCGGCCTGAGCAGTTTGAAGGCTAGCAGGTTGATGTCTTTGTAGCCGCGCGCGGCTTTTTCGGCGAAGGCGGCGGTGGGGGCGAACTTGGGCGGGTCGAGGATGATCAGGTCGAACTTGCGACCCTGGTCGCGCAAGGTGCGCAGTGCCTGGAACACGTCCGCTTCCAGCCATTCAGCGCGCGATTCATCCAAACCATTACGGGTTAAATTTTCTGCAGCGATGGTTAACGCGTCACCCGATGCGTCAATCGACAGCACCGATTTCGCCCCCCCGCGCAGCGCATACAGCGAGAATCCGCCGGTGTAGCAGAAACAGTTGAGTACATCCTTATCGCGCGCCAGTGTCTCGGTCAGCGCGCGATTGTCGCGCTGGTCGAGATAGAAGCCGGTTTTTTGCCCGGTTGCCACATCCACCTTAAAGCGCAGGCCGTTCTCGACTACTTCCACATTGTCCGGCAACGTGCCGCGCAGCACTACGTTGCGCAGTTCCAATCCTTCCAGTCCGCGCGAATCAGAATCGGAACGTTCATAAATGCACACGGGCTTGCAGAGTTCTTGCAGGATGTCAGCGCAGGTATCGCGCCAGCGTTCCGCCCCGGCGCTGCCGATCTGCATCACCAGCACATCTCCGTATTGATCGACGATCAGTCCCGGCAGGCCGTCGGATTCGGCGTGGATCAGACGCATGCCGTTGCTTTTGTCGGTGTGTTTCAGTTCGCGTCGTGCCGACTGCGCATTAGCAATACGGTAACGAAAAAACTCCGCGTCGATATTTTCTGCTTCACGCCACGACCAGACCCGCGCGGTGATTTGCGAATCCGGGTTGTATGCTGCCCAGGCGAGAAAATCTCCGGCTGCATCGCGCACCGGCAGCGTGTCGCCACTGACCGGTGCACCATCCACGCGCTCGATCGCGCCGGAAAATATCCAAGGGTGGCGGCGCAGCAGGGATTTTTCGCGGCCCGCCTTGAGCAGGATACAGGGTTGTGCGGCGGCGGACCCGGTGGGGATTTGTGGCGCGCCACGCGGAGTATTTTGCTGTTCGGTATTTTTATGATCGCTAATTTTTTCATTACCGGGCGGCTTTCCACTGCGCTGGGTGCGTTTGCGGAAATCACGATTTCCCTGTGAAGGACGGTGCGGCGTGGAAGGTGATTTGGACTTTTGGCTGGTCATGTTTTATTTTTGGGTTTTCTTCTTCGCGCGCGGATGAGCCGCGTCGTAGATCTTGCTGAGATATTGAAAATCGAGATGGGTATAAACCTGCGTGGTTGAGATGCTGGCGTGACCGAGCATCTCCTGCACGGCACGCAAGTCGCCGCTGGATTGCAGCACGTGGGTTGCGAACGAGTGGCGCAGCAGATGCGGATGCACGTTGCTGGTTATGCCCTGTTTGATGCCCCACTGCTTCATGCGCAGTTGCACCACACGCGGGGAGATGCGCGACCCGCGCTGACCGACAAACAGCGCGGTCTCGCCCGCCTTGGCAAGCTGCTTGCGCACCGCCAGCCAGGCTTGCAGCGCGGTGATGGCGAACTGACCGAGCGGCACGATGCGCGTCTTGCTGCCTTTGCCGGTCACGCGCACTTCGCCGGCATTCATGTCGAGTTGGGGCGGGTCGAGATCGACCAGTTCGGCCAGGCGCAAACCGGAAGAATAGAACAACTCGAATATCGCCTTGTCGCGTATTGCTGCGGTGGTGTCGGTCGGCAGATCAACCATGCGCGTCGCTTCGTCGGGTGACAGCGCTTGCGGCAAAGTCTTCGGTGATTTGGGCGCGCGCAGCCCGACGCAGGGATTGTCGGCCAAGCCGTGATCGCGCATCAGATAAGTATAGAAGCCGCGCCACGCCGACAGCATGCGCGCCAATGAACGGCCGCCCAGACCTTTGCTGTGCAGTTGCGCGATGTAGCGGCGGATGTGATGGATATTGAGATCGGCCAGCGGCGTATCGGCTGCCAGTTCAAACAGGTGCTTGAGGTCGCGCGCGTAATTCTCTGCGGTCAGTTCGGAATACTGCTTCTCGTTGCGCAGCCACGCCAGATAACCATTTAGAAATTTCTGATTATGTGCGGCAGCATCGGTCATTTCATTAATGGGCAAGATACGGATGCAGCGCGCTGGCCACGGCTTCGGCGATGCGTTGCAGAAACACCGTGCCCATCTCGGGGTAGAAACGTTGCTTGTCCTCGCTCGCGAGTACCAGCAAACCGATGGTCTCGCTGCCCGCATGCAACGGCAAATAGGCGTAGGAATGCAATTGTGCGGCAGGTTCGCCGAACCAGGCGGCCGTGTCGTGAGCAGCATGGTGCAGGCAGACCGGTTGGGATTGCGCGTCGGCAAACGCCAATACTTCCGCGCTGGGCGGGGCGATCTGCCACAGGCGCAACACTGCGTGCGGTATCGCAAAAATGTCGCGCAACAGACGCGGGATCATTTCCTGCAGCGTGGCCAGATCGCGCGCGGCGAACAGCGCAACGACAAATTCGTGCACCTTGTGCTGCAGTGCATCGTTGTCGTGTGCGAACGTGATCAATTCGCGCAGCTGTTTTTCCAGTTCCTTGTTCTTCTCGCGCAGCGCAAGCAGTTGTCGCTCGCTCAACGAGATCGTGCGTCCTCCGTGCGGGTGCGGCAGGCTGATTTGTGTCAGGATCTCGACGTGTTCCTCAAAGAACTGCGGGTTGTCCTGCAAATATTGTGCGACGTCCTGAGTCTTCATTGCCATTCCCTATAGATTTATTTCGCCTGAAAATACCGTGATCGCCGGGCCCGTCATCAGTACCGGTGCGCCATCGCCGTCCCAGGCGATGGTTAATGTGCCGCCGCGTGTGGCCACGTTCACCGGGCTGTCGAGCAATCCGCGCCGGATGCCCGCCACCACCGCCGCGCAAGCGCCCGTTCCACAGGACAGGGTTTCTCCCGTGCCGCGTTCGTACACGCGCAGGCGCAAGTTATGGCGATCCATCACTTGCATAAAACTGGCATTGACGCGTTTGGGGAAGCGCGGGTGATGCTCGATCAGCGGCCCTGCTTCCTTGACCGGCGCATGTTCGATATCTTCTACCACTTGCACCGCATGGGGATTACCCATCGACAGCGCGCTGATGTTCAGCGTTTCGCCCGCGATCTCCAGCGTTTCGCTGACCTCGCCGCTGCCACCGTCAAACGGAATGCGTGCCGGATCAAAAATTGGCGCGCCCATGTTTACCGTCACACGCCCGTCCTGTTCGAGACGCGGACTGATCAAGCCACCGTGCGTCTCCACGACGATCTCGCGCTTGGTGGTGAGCCTCTGGTCATGCACAAAACGCATGAAGCAGCGCGCGCCGTTGCCGCACTGTTCCACTTCGCCGCCGTCGGCGTTGAAAATGAGGTAGCGGAAATCGGCTTCCTTATTCTCGGTTTTTTCGACAATCAAAATCTGGTCGCAGCCCACACCGAAGTGACGGTCGGCGAGCAGGCGCAACTGTTCCGGCGTCAATTCGATTTTGTGGCGCACGCCATCCAGCATGACAAAGTCGTTGCCGGCGCCGTGCATCTTGGTGAACTTCAATATCATTCCTTATCCTTCATTTTTAAACAATTCTGCATGCCGAAAACAATCCGTCATGTGGTCGTTGACCATGCCGGTCGCCTGCATGAAAGCATAACAAATCGTCGACCCGACAAACTTGAAACCTCGCCGTTTCAATTCTTTGCTCATCGCATCCGATTCCGTTGTGCTGGCGGGAATATCAGCCAGACTGCGCCGACTGTTTTGTTTGGTCCTGCCCTTGACGAACTGCCAGATGAAATCATCAAAGCTGCCGAACTCATCCCGCACATCGAGATACTTTTGCGCATTGATGACTGCGGACTGTACTTTCAAACGATTGCGCACGATACCCGCATCCTGCAGCAGCGATTCTATTTTATTTGCGTCATAAGCGGCAATGCGCGTCGCGCCGAAATCATCGAAGGCGGCGCGATAATTTTCGCGCTTGCGCAGAATGGTGATCCAGCTCAAGCCTGCCTGAGCGCCTTCCAGGATCAAAAATTCGAACAGGCGCCGTTCGTCGTGGAGCGGCGTACCCCACTCGGTATCGTGATAACTTTGATACAAGGCATCATTGCCCGGCCAGGCACAGCGCTGCTTGTTCATGGCTTTTGGCTCATCGCGGGTGTGCGCCTAACCGTGCTGCCTCGCGCCACATGCAACGATCCATAACCACGGTGATGCCCGCTTCCCGGGCGCGTTGCGCAGCAGCTTCGTGTATGACGCCTTCCTGCAGCCAAAGGTTTTTGATGCCTAGCCTGATGCAGCTTTCCACGATGGCTGGTATGTGTTCCGCCGCACGGAATACGTCCACGATGTCCGGCAATTCGGGGAGGCTTTCCAAATCAGGGTAGGCTTTCTCGCCCAGCGCCTCATCAACCATTGGGCGCACCGGAATGATGCGGTAGCCCAAACCCTGCAAGCCCTGTGCCACATGAAAGCTGGGGCGCGCGGGATTAGGCGACAAGCCCACTACGGCGATATTATGCACTTCGCACAGCAGACGGTAGATTTCATCGGGGGCAGGGTTGGTGAATTGCATGGCGAGGTCGCAGGATATAGTCCAGCTATAATAAACTATTGCTGCACAAATTAAAGGGGTTATACCTTGAGTGCGATCCATGCTTCTCAGATGCCATTCTTCGCCGCTCACGCCCCATTCGACCGGATGGAGCAGACCCACCTGCTGTGGATGCTGGAGCGTATGAAGCTTGCTTATTATGCCCAGGGCGAGGTGATCGTCTCGCCGGAGCAGGGCGTAGTGGAACGCTTTCTGGTCATCAAGCAGGGCATGGTGCAGGGCGAGCAAAATGTCGCCGATGCCAGTGAAGCGGATACCTGGCTGGAACTGTCTGAAGGCGAATGCTTTCCGCTCGGTGCGCTGCTGGCACATCGTTCTGTGGCCGGCGTCTATCGGGCAGCCAAGGACACTTTCTGCTATGAATTGCCGGTCGAGGATTTCCACACCTTGCTCGGATTGAGCGCGCCGTTCCGGGATTTTTGTACACGACGTATCGCAAATCTGCTGGAGCATTCCAAGCAAGTTATCCAGGCGCAGTACACACAATCGAGCGCCGGACAGCAATCGCTGACCAGTCCCCTGTCCGCCATCATCCGTCGTGCGCCCGTCACTTGCGCGCCGCAAACCAGCGTGCGTGACGTGCTGAAGCTGATGCAAGAGTCGCGCATCGGTTCGATGGTGGCGGTCGATGACGCCGGGCGGCCGCTTGGCATCTTGACGCTGCCCGACGTGCTGGCGCGTATCGCACTGCCGCAGATCGATCTAGACCAACCGGTGATCAGTGTTATGACCAGGCAGCTGACGGCCTTGCCACCGCAGGCATTGGCTCATGAGGCAGCGCTGGTCATGGCCAAACAAGGATTCCGGCACGTGCTGGTGGTTGAAAATGAACGATTGGTCGGGCTGGTATCGGAAAAGGACCTGTTTGCGTTGCAACGGGTAGGGTTGCGCCAGATCGGATCGGCGATACGCCATGCACAGGGTCTCGAAGATTTGCAGCAATCCGCCGCCGACATTCGCAGCATGGCGCACAACATGATGGCGCAAGGAGTGGCGGCGGAACAGCTGACCCAGTTCATCTCCACTTTCAATGACCTGCTGACTGCGCGCATTATCGAGCTGGAATTCGCCACCAGCCATCCCGCGATGACGGCTGACCGGCTGTGCTGGATCGCATTGGGTTCGGAAGGGCGCTTCGAGCAGACCCTGAGCACCGACCAGGACAATGCGCTCATCTTCACCGTGCCGGAAGGCATGACGGCGGATCAGGTGCGCGAGCAAATGTTGCCGGTAGCCCGTCGCATCAACGAAACGCTGGCGTTGTGCGGCTTCCCGTTGTGCCGGGGCAATGTGATGGCGTCGAATCCGCAATGGTGTCTGTCGCTGGAAGAGTGGAGAGGCATCTTTTTAAACTGGATCACCAACGGTGCGCCGAAAGCGCTGTTGCATGCCTCGATCTTTTTCGATTTCCGGTCGCTATACGGTGCACACGCACTCGCCGAGGAATTGCGGCTGTGGCTGGCCAGGGTTGCCAGCAACAACTCCCGCTTCCTGCACCAGATGGCCGAGAATGCGATGCGCATCCGCCCACCTCTCGGCGTGGTGCGCGATTTCGTGTTGGGCAAGGAGAACAGGCTCGATCTCAAACTCAATGGCATCACCCCGTTCGTCGATGCGGCGCGCATTTTCAGCCTGGCGACGGAAGTGACACAAACCAGCACCATCCAGCGCCTGCGTCAGAGTGCTGCTGCCTTGTATATTCCCGTGACCGAAGTAGATAGCTGGATCAACGCATTCCTGTTCATCCAGATGTTGCGCTTGCGCCACCATTATGAGGTGAGTGTGCATCAGAAAGGCGTTGATACACAGGCATTGGATAACCTGATCGATCCAGCGTTGCTGAATGAACTGGATCGTCGCATCCTCAAGGAAGCTTTTCGCCAGGCGCGCAAGGTGCAAACCAGACTGGCGCTGAACTACCAGTTATGAAACATCTGCTGCAACGCTGGTTCGCCCCCAAGCCACGGTTGAGCCCGCAACAGGCGGAACGGCTGGCGTCCTGGCTCGTGCTGCCGGAGATTGATCGTACTGTGGCGTTCGACCATACACGCTTCGTGGTGGTGGACGTAGAGACTACAGGACTGAACCTGTTGACCGATACGCTCATTTCCATCGGCGCGGTGGCAGTGGTGAACGGTCGAATCGCACTGGCTGACAGTTTCTCGGTCGTGTTGCAGCAGCGCGAGAGCAGCCGCAAAGAGAATATTCTGATCCACGGCATTTCCGGCTCTGAGCAGCGCGAAGGGGTGCTTCCTGCCGATGCGTTGCTGGCATTCCTCGAATATCTCGGCAAATCTCCGCTGGTGGCTTTCCATGTTGCCTTTGATGAGACTATGATCAAACGCGCCCTGCGTCAATACCTGGGCATTTCGTTCAAACGTCCCTGGCTGGACTTGGCGTATGTCTTGCCGGCACTGTATCCCGATCTGATGCGCAGCCACCGCGCGCTGGATGACTGGTCGAGCCACTTCGATATTCGCAATGATGATCGCCACAATGCGGTGGCTGATGCGCTGGCGACTGCACAGCTGTTACTGGTGGCGATTGCACAGGCACGGCTGGCCCATGAAACGAGGAATTATGATGGCTTGCGCAAACTGGAGCGTTCTTTTCATTATTCGCGGGCCAATGTCTGAATTTTTCCGTCGCTTCCAGGTATTGACGCGCGGTGAAAAAATGACCGGTTTGCGTAAATTGCACTGATCACTGTTGCTGCCCGCCAAACTCATACCAGCCATAACTTTAGAAGAACCAGTCTCTGATTACACCCTGCCGCGCAGATAGGTCGAGTTGTGTGGAGCGCCTAGTCGGCACGGCACAATTCAATGATGAATCTTACGGGACATTCGCTGGAAAGACAGGATAGGCAAAAAAAAGCCGCCGGGGAATATCCGGCGGCCAGTCTGGATCAAGAATGTTTCTAACTTAGTGTGAGGCACCCACCTCGGCGCCCAAGCCTGTTTCGGCACGCACCATCTGGGCGTCATATGCCGCACGTTCCTTCTTGCCGCTCTCGCTGCTATCGGTCACCGACACGATATACGCGACGATAAGAACCGCAGGCAGGACG
>JADGRM010000092.1 GCA_017880945.1 Gallionella sp.
ACGATTCTTGCTTGCGATTACTCTTGATGTTTTTTCTTGATTGGCACGTACATAAAGCAAATCGGCGGGTAATCATTTTAAGTGGCACAACGTTCTGTTCGGTGAGACAATGGTTTTGCATTAGCACCTGAGGCGCTGCTGGCCGGCGCTCAATAAAGATTGGCTTCGCGCCGTCTGCATGGCGTCAGCGCAGCATGAGGAGAATGCAATTGCGGCTGGAAATCTGTCCCGGTTTCTGAAATGAAATTCAGAACACGCAAATCCCGTCCTGCACTGGCTCGTTTCGCGCCGTTTCTTTTATCGTGCATTTTTTTATTATCGCCTGCGTTCTCGTGGGCGGCACCGGATTGGTCGGACGACATTCTGTATTTCGTGCTGATCGATCGCTACGCCGATGGAGACAGCACGAACAATCGCAGGGTTGAACGCAGCAATCCGGGTGGCTATCACGGCGGCGATCTGAAAGGTTTGACCCAGCATCTGGACGAGCTCGCCGACCTGGGAATCACGGCGCTGTGGATCAACCCGGTTCAGAAACAAGTGCCCCAGGGTTTTTATGCCAGCGCCCCGGCAAACCTCGGCATTCCGGAATTCAAGCACTGGGGTTTTCACGGTTACTGGATCGATGATTTCACCGCGATGGAGCCGCAGTTCGGCAGCCTCGATGACCTGAAGCATCTCGTTGAGGAAGCGCACAAGCGGCACATCAAGGTATTGCTCGATGTGGTTTATAACCACGCCGGTTATGGCTCCAGCTATGAATCACGCAGGACCTCTGACGGGCAGAGCTGGATGCGCTCCGGCGAAGGCAATTGCGAGGTCGATCCGATCACGTGCCGTGTGGGCGGTCTGCCCGACTTCAAGACTGAGCTTCCCGAGGTCAGGGATTACCTCCTCAATGCCAACATAACCCTGGCCAAGCAAGCCGGAGTGGATGGTTTTCGCCTCGATACTTTCAAGCACGTCGATACAGATTTCTGGCTGGAGCATCGCCGCCGCACGCGGGCCGAGCTCGGCAAGGATTTTTTTCTGCTGGCCGAGTACTGGGGCGGAAATGCAAGTTCGCTCGATCCTTTTTTTGCCCGGGACGAAATCGACGCCGGATTCGATTTCAGTTTCAAGGGCAGCTGCGAATCTTTTGTGAATGGTCGCGGTCGCACGGTTGCTTACGGCAGCTACCTGGCTTCTAGACACAAGGTACGCAAAGGTTATTTGCTGGCGGATTATCTTTCCAGTCATGATGAACCGATGGCGTTGTACGACTTGAACGGGGATAAAGCCAAATTCCGAATTTGTGCGGCCATCCAGATGACGTCGATCGGAATGCCAGTGATCTATTACGGTGAAGAGGTGGCGCGCGCCGGAAGTGTATGGCCGCTCAACCGCACTGACATGCCGTGGGGTGATCGCGATATCAAGCCGGGAAACGGTCTGCCTCGCGATGAGTCCATGCGTGAATATTACAAGGCGCTGCTGCACATCCGGCGCCATCACCCGGCATTGAGCCGCGGCGATTACACGCTGCTGTCGGGGCCTCAGGATGCAGTGCTTGCCTACATCCGGCATGACGCGGCGAGCGGCGATAACGTGATGGTTCTGGTCAGTCGGGATGACAAGGAATCGGCGGCGGACTTCATGCTGCCCGGCATTTGGCCAGACATTTGGAATGGCAAGCCGGTTGTGGATGAATTGACAAGCAAGCCGGTTACGGTTGCCGCGGGACGTATCGAGTTGATCATGGCCCCGAAGTCGGTGCGCATTCTAAGTTTGGCTTCAGGAAAGGCAGAGCACTGATGGCTTCAATCCGGTTCGACAAAATAGGGAAAAGTTACGGCGATACCGAGGTCATCAAGAACCTCGATTTTACCGTGAACGATGGGGAATTCATGGTGTTCGTCGGTCCGTCCGGATGCGGCAAATCCACGGTCTTGCGCATGATCGCCGGGCTGGAAACCATCACTTCCGGCGAGCTTTGGATCGGTGATCGCGTGGTAAACGATGTCCATCCCAAGGATCGCGACATTGCGATGGTGTTCCAGAGCTACGCGCTTTATCCCCACATGAACGTGTTCGACAACATCGCCTTCGGCCTGAAGATCCGCAAGCTGCCCAACGCCGAGATCCAGCAAAGGGTAAAGGGCGTCGCAGACATGCTGGGGCTCGATAAATTTCTCGATCGCAAACCCAAGGCATTGTCCGGCGGTCAACGTCAGCGCGTCGCGCTGGGGCGCGCCATCGTCCGTAATCCATCGGTGTTTTTGTTTGATGAACCCTTGTCCAATCTGGATGCCGAGTTGCGTGTGCAGATGCGCGCAGAGATCAGCAATCTGCAGCGGCGGCTCAACACCACGACGGTCTATGTGACCCATGACCAGGTCGAAGCGATGACGATGGGTCAGCGCATCGCCGTCTTGCGCGCCTGCGACAGCGCGAGCTCCCTCGATACCAACCTGATGCAATGCGGTTCGCCGATGGATCTGTATGACCGGCCCGACAACGTCTTTGTGGCCCGCTTTATCGGCACACCGCATATGAACATCTTGCCCGCGCGTTTGAGTGACGATGGCACGGAAGTGGAGTTGTTGGGCGGACGGATGCCGGTCAGCGCCCAGTTCAAGGAAGGGGCACTTGCGATGCGCGGTCGTGACGTGATACTCGGCATCCGTCCGGAACACATCGGTGCTGCCCATGAGATCGATTGGGCTCAGACGCAGACATTGCAGGGCCAGGTGGAAATGGTTGAACTGCTGGGTCACGAAGCCATCCTGCATTTCAAGGTGGGAGAGCACGTTCTGACAGGTCGTTTGCACAGCCACGGCAGCCTGCCGGCTGTAGGCGACACGGTCAGCATGCAGTTGAAATGCGATGCGATCCATTTGTTTGACAAGGTCACCGAGTTGCGCTTGCGCTAAACATTTTTCGAGGAGGAAATCATGAAACGATCACAAACGTTCTTTGCAGCCGGCACGCTGTTCATTGCCGGTATTTTCAGCGCAGCACAGGCGGCCGAGCTGGTGGTCTGGCATGCCTACCGGGGCGCAGAAAAGTCCGCCTTTGAAAAAGTCGCCAAGCTGTACGAAACAAAAATGGCGAGCAAGGGCATCAAGGTGACGACGCTGGCGATTCCTTACGATGCTTACGCGGACAAGATCAGCGCATCCGTGCCCAGGGGGAAAGGACCGGATGTTTTCATTTATGCACAGGATCGCCTTGGCGGCTGGATCGAGTCCGGCAAGACCGTGGAGCCGATCGGTTTCTATATGGACGATGCGACCCGCAAACAGTTTTTGCCCGGCATGCTGGATGCGATGACTTACAAGGGTACGGTCTATGGGCTGCCGCTGAATTACAAGAGTATCACGTTGATCTACAACAAGGCGCTGGTGAAAAAGCCGCCGAAAACTTCGACAGAACTGGTCAATCTCGCCAAGAAATTGACCAATGCAGAATCGGGCCGCTACGGACTGGTTTACTGGTACACCAACTTTTATTTTCATGCCGCGCTGATGAATGCCTTCGGCGGCCACGTGTTCGACAAGGATGGCAAACTGGTGCTGGATTCGCCGGAGACGATCGCCTCGATCAAGCAGATGATGAAATGGTACAAGCAGGATGGCATCATGCCAACGGAGCCTTCCGAGGCTTTGGTGTCTTCGATGTTCAACGAGGGCAAGGCGGCCATGGTGTTCAACGGGCCGTGGTTCATCGGCGAGATTTCCCCCTCGGTGGATTATGGTCTGGCGGTGCTGCCGGTGATAGACGAAGCCGGCAAGAAGCCGATGCGACCATGGCTTACGATCGAGGGTGCATACGTGTCCGCCAGTTCGAAGCAGAAGGAGCTGGCTTATGATTTCGCGAAATTCCTTACCTCTGAGGAAGCCGGTCTGATACTGGCTCTGGAAGGCCGGCAATTGCACACCAACGCCACGATCTACAAGGACAAGCGTGTCTCCGGCGATGTCGTGCTCAAGGCCTTCCACGATCAGTTGAGCAGTGCCGAGCCGATGCCCAACCGCGCGGAAATGACCATGATGTGGTCGCCGGCGACGACAGCGATGAACAAGGTCGTCAAGGGCAATGCCACCCCCGAGGCGGCGCTTAAGGAAGCATCGGATGCGATACAGGAAAGCATCAACGCATTGCGCAAGGGACGCTGATTCGTTGCAGCGATTAGCCCAGGCCGATAACTGACATGAACTTTGCCGAACACCTGAAGCGATCCGCCGTGCTGGGTTTGGCTATCAGCATCCTGATCACGCTCGCGCTCAGCACCTGGATGTTTCGCGCAGAGGAGAGTGATCTCCGCCTGCAGCACAGGCAGCGTCTGGCGGTGATGCATGCCAATGCATTGGCGCTGGCCGTCGCCAACACCAACGTCGAAGAAACGGGCAAGCGGGTCAGTGATATCCAGAAACTCGATCCCCGGATCGAGTCCGTGATCATCGTCGGTGGCATGCAGCTGGTGGCCTCCACCCGCGCCGAAGATGCGGCACCGCGCCAGCTAGGGCGCGAAGAAAAAGCCTTGTTCGATCTGAGCGACCAGATTCGAACCGCCCGCGAGACGAACCGGGGCGAAGATGTGGTTCGCAAGAAAACCGTCCAGATCGAAGAAAAGACGATCGGCCATATCGTGGTCACGGTCCCTTACCTGTCGGATGGGCAGTTTGCCGGAATTTTGCAGATGAAATTCAACACGACCGGGCCGGATGTCTCCGGCGCAGATATCTTCAGTCCCGCGCCGGATTCATACACATTGCCTGCATTGCTTTTTTTGGCAGCCTTGCTGGCGGGTTCGTTGTTCCGCATGAGCACGGAGCGGAAAGTCGATTTCACCAAACTGCTCGCGCTGGGCGTGTTTCTGTTGATTGCGCTGTTTTTCCAGCAGCAGCGGCTAGAGCGGCTCGAGCGGACGGTGACTCAAGCCAATCAGGCAATTGCGGCGAACTACCTTGCAGCGGCCCAGCAGTATGACCGATTGGGCTATTTGGCATTGCCGCGAGATAACTCATCCGTTAATCTTTGGGATACCGATCATTACCAGCGTCCCCTCGGCCTGATCGCCGCCGACGGCAGCGTTTCAGCCAAAACCCAAGCTGCGTATTTCGACAAGCGCAGCGGATTTCTGAAACGTATCCTTGGTGCGATCGATCTGCTTGGCGCGGCCGTGTTGCTGATGTTCCTTTACGGTTATGCGGCGCGCACGTTCGCAGCACTGAAGGAACACGCCGACGCATACACCTATGTGGCCCCCGCAATGATAGGCATGCTGGTGCTGGTGTTCTTCCCGTTCGCATACGGCATCACGCTATCGTTCACCGACACGACACTGTTCAACGAATTTTTGCCGTTTCAGGATCGCTTGATAGGTTGGGCCAACTTCAAGGCCATACTTGGCGATGTCAATTTGTACGAGCGAACTGCTGGCGGGATCATCTGGAATTACCAGAACTTCTATTGGACATTGCTCGTCACCGTGGCCTGGACGATATCCAATGTCACGATCGGCGTCACCGTCGGTTTCTTGCTGGCGATGGCGCTGAACACCGAGGGGCTGAGAGGCAAGGCGATCTATCGCGTGCTGCTGATACTTCCCTGGGCGATACCCAATTACATCACGGCACTGGTGTGGCGCGGCATGTTCCATCCGCAGTTTGGTGTCATCAATCAGGTGTTGCAGATGTTCGGCATGCAACCCGTCGCCTGGTTCGACGGTGTCTTCAGTTCATTCTTCACTGGGGTGGCGACGAACGGCTGGCTGAGCTTTCCGTTCATGATGGTGGTGATACTGGGTGCTCTTCAATCCATACCCAAGGACATGTATGAAGCTGCCGAGGTCGAGGGAGCCGATCGCTGGCAGCGCCTGAGATACATCACGCTGCCGTTGTTGCGGCCGACATTGATCCCGGCCATCGTGCTGTCGGTGGTATGGACCTTCAATATGTTCAACATCATCTTCCTGGTTTCCGGGGGCGAACCGGGAGGAGCCAACGAGATCCTGATCACCAAGGCTTACAAGATCGCATTTGAAAATTACCAGTATGCGTACGCGGCCGCCTACTCGACCGTGATCTTCATGATCTTGCTGGTGTATGGGATTTTCCAGACCCGCATAACCAAAGCGACGGAGTCATTCTGACATGGCAGATATAAAAACCAGGAATCATGTATGGCTGCATGTGGTCCTGATCAGCTTCACCGTGCTGGCGATCTATCCGGTGCTGTGGGTGTTGGCGCTGTCGTTTTCCGGCCAGCAAAGCGTGGGCCTGATCGACCTGCCGAAAGACCCGAGTTTCCTCGAGCGGTTCAGGGGCATATTGCCGGTGCCGGCACACTGGTCGGTAAAAAATTTCACCGAAGTCTGGACGGAGCAGGATTTTGGCCGCTGGATGTGGAACAGCCTGGTGGTCTCGCTGATGACGACCGCGCTGGGTGTGTTTCTCGCATGCACCGCGGCCTACGCTTTCTCGCGGTTTCGTTTCCCCGGTCGTAACGTCGGCATGCTGATGTTCCTGATATCGCAAATGTTCCCCGGCACGCTGATGCTGATCCCGCTGTTTATCATCATCGTCAAATGGATGGGATTGGGCAACACCTATGTGGGTCTCGTCATCGTGTACGCGACGACCGCGATCCCTTTCTGTGTCTGGATGCTCAAGGGATACTTCGACACCATCCCCTACGACATCGAGGAATCCGCCATTATCGATGGTGCATCGAGGCTGACGATCTTCCTGCGCATCATCCTGCCGCTGGCCAAGCCCGCGATCGCGATCACCGCGCTGTTTTCGTTCATGACCGCCTGGAATGAATTCATCCTCGCTTCGATTTTTATGGAATCGGAGGCGAACTACACAGCCCCGGTCGGGCTGCGCTTTTTTGTCGGCGGATTCACTTCGCAATGGGGGTACTTCGCGGCCGGTTCGGTAATCGTTTCGCTTCCTGTGGTGGCATTGTTTTTGCAACTGCAAAAATATCTGATCTCGGGTTTGACCGCGGGCAGTGTTAAATAATTGTTACAAAATGTAATACAGGGGAGTAAGATTCTCGCATCCCCGCAGGTAATATTTTCTTGTTGGCGGATTCTCTTCGCATAAAGTACTTCGCTGCAGGTTCGGCAATCGTCTCACTTCCGCTGGTGATATTGTTTTTGCATTTGTTGTATTTGTATAAGTATCTGAATCTCGGGTTACCACAGGAAGTGTCAACTAACTGTAATACTTGATAGAGAGAAGGAGAAAGCATATGAAAAATAACAAGTCCGCACTCGCCGTTTGCCTGGCATCCCTGCTGGCACTAGGCACTTCCGCCCAGGCTGTTGTGTTCGACGATCCCAAAGGCGACGACAAAGGCCCGGGCACTTATGTTTATCCCACCGATAGCGTCTACAAGCCGGGTTCATTTGATCTTACCAAGATCGCGATCACGAAGAACGGCGATCAGGCCGAATTCGCGGTCGACGTGAACAGCTCGCTGGAAGATCCGTGGGGCATGGGCGTCGGCTTTTCGGTACAGATGATTTTTGTCTTTATCAAGAATGCGCCCGGCGGCCACACGGAAGGCCTGCCCGGCCTCAACATCCAGTTCGCCCCGGGTAGCGAGTGGAACAAGGTGGTGATCCTGTCACCGCAGAAAAAAGCCCGCGTCGTTGGCGAAGCCCAGCAAAAAGCTCCCAAGCTCGTTGCCGACATCGTCGTGCCCAACACCACCCGTGGCAACAATCGCACCATCAAGGGCTCGGTACCGTTGAGCGAACTGGGCGGTGACGGCAACGTCGATGCCTGGGGTTACCAGGTGGTCATGCAATCCAATGAAGGCTTCCCTGCAGCGGGCGATCTGCTGACGCGCAAGGTCAACGAGTATGAAGGCCAGCACCGCTTCGGCGGCGGCAATGACGGCGATTGCGATCCGCACACGATGGATGTGCTGGATGGGCCCGATGCCAAGCAATCAGAAATGCTGGCTTACACCTGCGGCCCAAATGGCGAGTCGGTCAAGAAGGCCACGCTGAAGATGATCAGGAAATAAATTCACCTATTCGTAATCATTCATTAAAGGGAGCTTGAAATGAATAAGTACACAATAAAACCATTA
>JADGRM010000093.1 GCA_017880945.1 Gallionella sp.
GGATAAACACTGCTTCGCGAACTGATCTGAGCAAAGGCTCGCCGTCATGCCAGCAAACCAGACTGACGGTAAAAGGATTACTCATGCTTGCATTCTCCCCTGGAAAATCACTCGATGATTTCGACTGCCGTTCCTACTGGCACCAAATCGAACAACTCAATCAAATCGGTATTGCGCATCCTGATACAGCCATCCGAATCGGGTATCCCGAGTGGCACAGAATCGGGCGTGCCGTGGATGTAGATGTAACGGCGCATGGTATCGCTTTTTCCAAGCCGATTGAAGCCCACTTCGCATCCGGACAACCACAGGATACGCGTCAATATCCAGTCACGTCCGGGAAACTGCGCGCCCAATTTTGGCGTATAGATTTCTCCTGTCGTGCGGCGACCAACGAAAACGGCATTTTCGGGTTGCCCTGCGCCTATCTTGGCACGAATGATATGTTTGCCGCGCGGCGTGCAATAACTGCCGGATATCTCGCCCACGCCATTCGCGGCAGTGGAGACTGCGTAGCGTCGCAGCACTTGGCCCGAGTCATCCTGCAATTCGAGTTGTTGCTTCGCAATGTTGACGTTTATTTTCACGATGCCTTTTGTTGCGCGCGACGCATCGCGAAAAAATCGCTGAGCATTAAACCACACTCGTCCGCGAGCACGCCAACCTTCACTTCGGTGTGGTGATTCAAGCGTGGATCAGCGAACGCGTTCAGCACACTGCCGCACGCGCCGGTCTTGGGGTCACGCGCCCCATACACCAGCCGCGCGATGCGCGCGTGCATGATCGCGCCGGCACACATCAGGCACGGCTCCAGCGTGACGAACAACTCGCAGCCAACCAGCCGGTAATTGCCGATATTTTGCGCGGCATCGCGCAAAGCCATCATCTCCGCATGTGCAGTAGGGTCATTGCGCGAGATCGGCGCATTGTAACCGCGGCCGATGATCTTGCCGTCCAGCACCACCACCGCACCCACCGGCACTTCGCCGGCAGCCTGCGCCAGGCTTGCCAGCTCGAGCGCGAGGAGCATGTAATCTGAATCAGTCATAACGGTCGATTTTGTGAAAACAGGCAACTCTGGTAAAACGGGCAGCAACCGTAGCACAACCGCGCCGGTTTGACGAGGACGCGAAGATGCTTGCCTTTAGTGCGTTTTTTGACAAGAATGTCACCCTCTTTAGCGAATTCACTTATGTCAGAAAACACAGTCGCAGATTTTTCCCTGCCTGCCACGGGCAATCAGACCTTCACCCTGTCTGGCGCGCGCGGCAAGCATCTGGTGGTTTATTTTTATCCCAAGGACGATACACCGGGTTGCACCGCCGAGGCGCAGCAGTTCCGCGACGTGTATGAAAAATTCAAAAAGGCGCATTGCGAAGTCGTCGGCATTTCGCGTGACAGCCTCAAGTCGCATGAAAACTTCAAGGCCAAGTTCACGCTGCCGTTCGAGTTGCTTTCGGATCCCGATGAAACCGCGTGCAACCTGTTCGGCGTGATCAAGCTGAAGAACATGTACGGCAAACAAGTGCGCGGTATCGAACGCAGCACTTTTGTCTTCGATAAAGATGGCATACTTCGCCGTGAATGGCGCGGGCTCAAGGCCGATGGCCACGCGCAGGAAGTGCTCGATTTCGTCACAACCCTAAACTAAAGGAACGTAATGTCCCCACCCCCACGCAACAAAACGGCCAACACGGAGAAGGATTCCGAAATCAAGTTGTTCGTTCTGGACACCAACGTGTTATTGCACGACCCGACCAGCTTGTTCCGCTTCGAAGAACATGATATTTGCCTGCCGATGTTCGTGCTGGAAGAACTGGACAACAAGAAAAAGGGCATGACCGAAGTCGCCAGAAATGCCCGTCAAGCCAGCCGCTTCCTGGATCAGATCGTCAGCGATGCGCCGCACAAGATCGAGGAAGGCATCGCGCTTGAATCCGCCGCGCACAAGAATTGTACGGGGCGCTTATTCCTGCAAACCAGTTTCGTCAAATACGAGTTGCCGCAAAACCTGGAACTGGGCAAAGCGGACAACGCGATTCTCGGTGTCGTCATCGGCCTGCAAAAACAGCAGCCGCAACGTTCGGTGATCCTGGTCAGCAAGGACATCAACATGCGCATCAAGGCGCGCGCGTTGGGCTTGGAAGCCCAGGACTATTTCAATGACAAGGTGCTGGAAGACAGCGACCTGCTCTACACCGGCGTGCTGCCGTTACCGGCTGATTTTTGGGAGAGCCATGACAAAGACATGAAGTCGTGGCAGAAGGAAGGCCACACTTATTACCAGATACAGGGCCCGCTGTGCGGGGCATTTTTCGTCAATCAATTCGTCTATCAGGAAAATGGTGCCGCGCCGTTTTATGCCGTGGTGCTGGAACAGAACGACCAGACCGCCCTGCTGCGCACCCTGACCGATTACACCCACAGCAAGAACAACGTTTGGGGCATCACTGCGCGCAATCGCGAACAGAACTTTGTGCTCAATCTGCTGTTAAATCCGGAGATCGATTTCGTCACCCTATTGGGGCAGGCAGGCACGGGTAAAACCCTGCTGACCCTGGCGGCCGGCTTGTTGCAGACTCTGGAAACCAAGCTGTATTCCGAAATCATCATCACCCGCGTGACGGTTCCGGTCGGCGAAGACATCGGCTTCCTGCCCGGTACCGAAGAAGAGAAAATGACCCCATGGATGGGCGCGCTGGAAGACAACCTCGATGTGCTGAACAAATCCGACGAAGAAGGCGGCGATTGGGGACGTGCCGCAACGCGCGACCTGATACGCTCGCGAATCAAGGTCAAATCGCTCAATTTCATGCGCGGACGCACCTTTCTCAACAAGTATGTGATCATCGACGAGGCACAGAACCTTACGCCCAAACAAATGAAAACGCTGGTCACCCGCGCCGGCCCCGGCACCAAGGTGGTGTGCATGGGTAACATCGCGCAGATCGACACACCTTATCTGACCGAAGGAAGCTCCGGCCTGACCTATGTGGTGGATCGCTTCAAGGGCTGGCCACACGGCGGACACGTCACGCTGATGCGCGGCGAACGTTCGCGGCTGGCGGATTATGCAGGTGAGGTATTGTAGGGATATGAATTGTAGGAGCGCAATTTATTGCGCGATGAAGCAATCCAATCGCCCGACAAGTCGGGCTCCTACGCCGGAGATATTGGCTTTCCAAGCCCGATGGACAATCCGCGGGCAATGGTTTTTAAAATGAACGAAATCGAAAAATCAGATACCGACTGGCGCGATGAACTTACTCCCGAGCAATATCAGGTGTGCCGCCAGTGCGGCACCGAACCGCCGTTCACCGGGGGCTATTGGGATTGCCATGATGCCGGGATTTATCGCTGCGTATGTTGCGGCAACCCCTTGTTTGATTCTGCAACCAAGTTCGATTCCGGCAGCGGCTGGCCGAGCTTTTGGCAACCCTATAAACCCGAAAACGTCATATCGCGCACCGATACCAGTCACGGCGTGACGCGAGTTGAAGTATGCTGCAAACAATGCGGCGCGCATCTCGGCCATATATTCCCGGACGGGCCGCAACCCACCGGGTTACGCTTTTGCATCAATTCCGTCGCACTTGCGCTGGACAAAAATTAACTTGATACCGCTATCGTCATGAAACTGCTATTTGATCTGTTCCCCATCATCCTGTTTTTCATCGCCTTCAAGTTCCAGGGCATTTACGTCGCCACGGCGGTAGCGATTGGCGCCACAATCTTGCAGATCATCTGGACAAAATATCGGCACGGCAAAGTAGACACGATGCTATGGGTAAGCTTTGCCATCATCGCGGTGTTCGGCGGTGCAACACTGTTGCTGCATAACGAAAGCTTCATCAAGTGGAAACCTACCGTGCTGTATTGGGTGTTTTCCGTCATTTTACTGTTCTCGAATCTGCTGTTTCACAAGAACCTGATGCGCACGTTGCTGCAGGAGAAGATCGCCATGCCGCTGCATGCATGGAATCGCCTCAACCTGAGCTGGAGCCTGTTCTTTGCGGTACTCGGTTTTATCAATCTGTATGTGGCGTTCAACTACTCCACCGATACCTGGGTGAATTTCAAACTGTTCGGCTTCACCAGTTTGATGCTGGTGTTCATCCTGGCGCAAGGCGTATGGCTGGCGAAATATGCGGACGAGAAGAAAGAGGACAACTAATGCACGACTTCATCTCGCCGATCCCGCGCCCTCTCCTCAATCCTCTCCCGCAAGCAGGAGAGGAAGCAATCGCCCCCTTTCCCTTTGTGGCAAGGTTAGGATGGGGTTGGCTGGTATAACGAAAATAGCAGGTATGACAAATCTTATAAGGGACTTTTGATGTTATATGCAATCATCGGGCAGGATGTCCCCAACAGCTTGGACAAACGCATGACTGCCCGCCCCACGCATGTTGCCCGCTTGCAAGAACTGCAGAGCCGGGGGCGCCTGCTGCTGGCCGGGCCATTTCCCGCTGTGGACGCGCTTGAACCCGGCGCGGCAGGATTCACCGGCAGCCTGATCGTGGCCGAATTCCCTACGCTGGCGTCCGCACAAGAGTGGGCGAATGCCGACCCTTACGTAACAGCCGGGGTATATGCAGAGGTTCGTGTGCAGCCGTTCAGAAAAACCTTTCCGCAATGAGATTCCCATGAATGAACGCGAAACAAAAATGCGCGCCCGTCTTGCCGTGCTTGAACCGGTGCAGCTGGAAATCATCGACGAAAGCCATAAGCACGCCGGTCATGCCGGTGCGCGCGATGGCGGCGGGCATTATGTAGTGCGTATCGTTTCGGCACAGTTTGTCGGCAAAAACACGGTAGCCCGCCACCGTATGATATATTCCGCAATGGGGGAGTTAATGAAGCGCGAAATCCACGCACTCACCATACAGGCGCTTGCGCCGAACGAGATTTAACCGTCACACTTTGATAATTCTTAAGAGGAATAGCAATGTTAAAAACTGTAAAAATTGCAGCACTGGCAATAATTGGCATACTCGCGATCAACCCTGCTTTTGCCGAAGACAAGTCCGCCGCCATGGTGAATGGCATCTCCATACCGCAAGCGCGTATTGATCTGCGTGTCAAAGCCGCCGCCGCACAAGGTCAGCCGGACAGTCCGGAACTGCGCAAGGCGATCCGTGAAGACATGATCAACCTCGAGGTAGTGGCCCAGGAAGCAAAAAAGAATGGCCTGGACAAAAACCCTGAGGTCATTGAACAAATGGAACTTGCCAAAGGATCGGTACTGGTCGGCGCATACGTGCAAGACTATGCCAAAAGCCACCCGATCACTGAAGATCAGCTCAAGCAGGAATATGACAAGCTGAAAACCACTGTCGGAAGCAATGAATATAACGTGAGCCATATCCTGGTTGATACTGAAGATGAGGCTAAAGCGATCATCGCGCAACTCGGCAAAAAGGGTAAGTTCGACAAGATCGCCAAAGCAAAATCCAAAGATGCCGGTTCCGCAGAAAAAGGCGGCTCATTGGGCTGGGCAGTCCCGAGCAACTTCGTCCCACCGTTTGCCAACGCACTGCTCAGCCTGAAAAAGGGCACATATACCAAAGAGCCGGTGAAATCCCAATTCGGCTGGCATATCATCAAGCTGGACGACGTGCGCAGCCTGAAAGTGCCTTCGTTTGAAGAACTCAAACCGCAAATGCAACAACGCCTGCAACAGCAAACCATTCAGGACTTGATTACCGCATTGCGCAGCAAAGCCAAGATCGAGTAATTAGAAACGCACCGTAGTAAAAAGGGGATGCCGACGGCATCCCCTTTTTTTATTTAAAATCCCCGCTTACGCGCATTATGGAACACGCGCTAATGATGCTGCTACTCGGCAGTAACGCCCAGCTCTGCGCACAGCCTGACCACCATCGCCCGCAACTCGCTGACCTCCGCTTCAAGCTTCGCGACGTTGGCCTTGAGCGCGGCGATCTCACCCACCGTCACATCGCCTGAGGGAATGGCAGATGCCGCTCCGGCGGGCACGTGCGCGTCGATGACCGGTGCACCGCAGAGCAAATGCATCCAGCGGTTTTCGCGCGAGCCGGGCTGGCGCGGCAGCTCCATCACCAGGCCGCCCGTCGCACGTTCGGCCAGCTCGACCAGAAAACTCTCTACAGAAGATATGTCCGCGAACTTGTGCAGCCGCTCGCAATTGATGCGCAACTCCCCCGCCGTCTGCGGGCCGCGCAACATCAGCATGGCCAGCAAGGCGGTGGATTGCGCGGGGATGTGCAGCACCTTTTCGATGTTGTGCCCGTAACGAGACGCCCTGCCCCCGCTGGTTTCCACGATCAGCGACAAGCCCCGCAGGCTATCCAGCGCCGCCTGCACTTCCGATTCGGAAGCCTCGATAACCGGATCGCGGCTGCTCTTCTGGTTGCAACCGGACACCAGCGAATTCAGCGTCAACGGATAACTGTCCGGCACCGTGCGCTGCTTCTCGGCGAGCACGCCAAGGACGCGGGTTTCAAGGAGTGAGAGGATGGGAAGTGTGGTTGACATCGTTAATCCCGGAAAAAAATAGTTAATCGGTTTGTAAGTGCGAATTTATTCGCACGTACTACAATTCCAAAAATATTAATTGTAGGAGCGGGCCATGCCCGCGAATCTTTTGGTCGCGGGCATGGCCCGCTCCTACACCGGCAAATCCTCCCGCAACCGCTCAAATATTCCTGGTTTTCTTGATCAGGTCATGAGCCAACTGGATCTCTTTTGCCTGTTCGGTTGCCATTGCAATCATGTCTTCCGGCACGCCCTGCCCCATCAATTTGTCCGGGTGATATTGGCTCATCAGTTTGCGATAGGCGCGTTTTATCTCATGGTCGCTGCTGTCTTTGGTTACGCCTAACGCTTTATATGCGTCGTCCAATGCGGTGGCTGCGCTGGCTTGTCCTCCGGCGAAGTGCGATTGATTCAGCACCATATCCAGCATGTGCTTGAACGCGGCCTGGTCAAAGCCAAGACGAGCGGCGATCTCGGTGAGCAATGCTTCTTCAGCCGGATGGAAATGTCCGTCCGCCAGCGCCATCACGATCAGATAAACCAGCAACACCTGCTTCAGATACCTCGTGTGCCCGCAAACGGCCATGAATCTTGTGTAAGTTGGCACGATGTCAAACGCCGGATCGGCACCTTGCTTGAACAATTTGATTGCCTGCTCGCGATGCTGCGCAGTCATGTTCAGTTTTTGCATGAACTGCTCGACATGATCGATCTCGTCCTGGGACACATGCCCGTCGGCCTTGGCCAGCTTGCCCATCGAGATGAACACCGTCTCGAGAAACACGGCCTGGCGCAGCGCATTCTGCAGCGGGTTAATCGCGCCGGCGCCATACGCCATCATGCGATCGATAAATGACCCGACGAACAGGCCGAGCAGCGCCCCGAAGAATCCGAAAAAGTAATAACCCGCAATGAAGCCAATGAGCTTGAACAAGACAACTCCAGAATGAATATCAGGTGAAAATCAGCCACAACAAAGGCGCGCATTATACCTTCGCCGTGGCATGCCGCGCCGCAGCATGTGCCATCCCCCACGGCAAAGCCATGCGTGCAGCCATGAGCCGTTCACTTTCCACTTGCGCGGATACCGGGTTATGCACAGCGCAGAACACGCACTCGGGGAGCAGTCTTGCTACGCGAGTTTCACGTTAAGGCTTGGTTTTGCGCCGTAAACCATTACACTCTCATCCTCGCGAGGGGCAAAGAGTCACCTGACTGGCGTTGACTGGCGACTTGGCTGGCGTAGTTTGCCAGCTTATAACCAAACACTTTGCCACCGTTCTTTGGTGGCTTATAAGTAGTGACTTGGCACAGGGTTATCGTGCTTAGTCAATACTTAGTAGTTCCATCAGTGGATTGGCTATAACCAACCACTTGGCAACCGTCCTCTGGTTGCTTAGTGGGATGGCTAGTTGTTTTACCAGTTGTTTCATCAGTCAGATGGCTATGCAAGGCTGTTGGTAGCCTAGTCGAATGGCTATAACCAATGACTTGCCCAGCGTCTTTTGCTGGGTTATAACCAGCCACTTGGTTGTCGTCTTTTGACAACCTAGTGGAATGGCTAGT
>JADGRM010000094.1 GCA_017880945.1 Gallionella sp.
TGCTGCGCCGCCGCATAGGAATGGCCGTACCAGGCATCGTTGGTCACGTTCACCAGCAATGTGGCTTGCGGCAGGGAGCGGATGATCTCTTCGCCGAACACGTCTTCGTAGCAGATATTCACCGCCACTTGCTGCCCGGCAACATTCAACGGGGCTTGATGTGCATCACCGCGCGCCAGATCACCCATCGGGATGTCGAGCACGCCGTTGATGAACCAGCCCAGCAAGGGGCGCATCGGGATGAATTCGCCGAACGGCACCAGATGTTGCTTGCGGTAATGTTGTTCTTCCGCCATACCCAGCGTGAAAACGCCGTTGTAGTAACTGCCGTCGCTGCGTTCGAACACGCCGATCAGCATGTCACCGCCATTTTGTCTGGCGTGGTCGCGCAGACGCTGCACATAGTTTTCCGGCACTTCATGGCGCAGCAATGGCAGCGCGGTTTCCGGCAGCACGGTGAGGCGCGCCTCATTTTGCGAAACCAGGCGACGATAGGTTTCCAGCGTGCCCACCAGCGCGTCTTCGTGGAACTTGAGGTTCTGCGCGATGTCACCCTGCACCAATGCCACCGTGAACGGCTCGCCATGCGGCTGTGTCCATGCGACTGTGTGCAGCAGAGCACCTGCGGCCCAGAGCATCACCAGTGTCACCAACGCCAGCTTCCCTGGCTTGCTCCAGCGCGCTTGCGATAAAAAAACCAGCAGCCCTGCGCTGACTGCCGCAACCAGCGATACGCCATACACACCGAACAAGGGCGCGTAACCCGCCAGCGGACTGTCGCTATGCGCATAGCCCAGCGTCAACCATGGAAAGCCGGTGAAGATCATGCCGCGCAGCCATTCGACCGATACCCATGCTGCCGGCATCACCAACATAGTGCGCAGTCCATTCACCACGGGGAACCGCGCTTGTGCATATCCGGCCAACGCGGTGAACAGTGCAAGGAATGCGGCGAAAAGCATGGTGGCTGGAAGTGCCAGCAGTAGCGGCATGTCCCCGTAATCATGCAACGCGACATAGATCCAGCCTATGCCCGCGCTGAACAAACCCAAGCCAAAGAAGAAGCCCAGCCATGCCGCTGTACGCGGCGAGTCGGCGCGCAGCCACAATGTGAACAATACAGCCAGTGCAAGTACCGGGATCGGAAAAATTCCGAACGGCGCGAATCCGAACACACAGCTCAATCCTGCGAGCAATGCCCAGCCATATTTGTTTTTCAAATAGCCCATTCAGAAATCCATTACAAGATGTGTTGCAAAACCCGCGCAGCATAACCGATTCAACACGCTCATTACCAACCATCAGAAATCCCACGCGTAAGCCGGGTGCGGCAATATGCCGCATAGACACGCTGAAATTGTTTTCTATAATCGCTGAACGATTTTTTCAAGTAATTCACAGGTGGATCATTCCAATGAAAACAAAACTGCTGTTCGCATCATTGCTCTGTACCACCAATGTTTACGCTTCCTGCGGCTCGTCATTTTGCGCGGTGAATACCCATTGGGACACGCAAGGGTTAGTGAATGATGATGGCTTGCGTATTGACCTGCGCTATTCCTATGCGAAGGCCGATATTCCGCGCGTAGGCTCAGCAAAAGTTGCCAAGCCGCTGCCGACTGACCCGAGTTTATCGGGCGCTGAAGTTGAAAATATGCGCACCATCAATCAAACCCTGACCATGGATTTAGATTATGCGATTAACCACCAATGGAACATCGCCGTTGGTTTGCCTTGGCTAATGCGTGATCACGCCCATCAAATTGGCGATCCATCACTCACCATTGTCGAACAAAAAAGTTTTTCAGCCTTGGGAGATATTCGTGTAGTCGGGAATTACAAACTCGATTCCGATCACCATGCCGGCAGCGGTGTGCGCTTGGGGTTGAAACTACCTACCGGCAGTACTAATCTGGAAATGGTTCCCGGCACACCGCTGGAGAGTTCCTTGCAGCCAGGAAGCGGCAGCACCGATGCGATTCTGGGCGCGTATTACCATCAAGACGTTGCCGATTCGGTGTGGGGCTGGTTTGTCAGCGGGCAGATGCAAACCGCGCTGAAGACACGCAACGACTATCGTCCCGGCAACGATGTCACTTTGGATGCGGGCGTACATTACGAACTATCTCCCGCATTGACTGGCTTGCTGCAACTGAACGCACAATTCAAAGGGCGGGACGGCGGTTTGAATCCGGGCGCCAATCCGCATTCCGGAGGACGCAGTTTGAATCTCAGTCCCGGTCTGAGCTTCGCGGTTGCGCCCAGGACCAAACTCTATGGATTCGTGCAACTGCCGTTGTACCAATACGCGAATCCCGATCCTGCCGGAAGTCCTTACGGTCAATTGACCGCGTCATGGTCGGCATCCGTCGGTGTCAGCCAAACTTTCTGATTGCTGCATACACCCGGTAACGCGGCCCCATGCCGCGTTTTTTATTTGCATTTTTAGTTCTCCGGGCACCCTGCTTTGTGCTTAAATCGCGCCTTACATAAATCGCTCAAAAAACTCTCAATGGATAAAATCCGCCTCTCAAAACGCATGTCCGAACTCGGCCTGTGCTCACGCCGCGAAGCGGACGGCTATATCGAAAAAGGCTGGGTGGAAGTCGATGGCGAGATCGTCAGCGAACTGGGCAGCAAGGTCTATCCCACCCAACAAGTAAAATTACGCACCCCCGCTCAAAACACCCAACAGCAACGCGTGACGATTTTGCTCAACAAGCCGATCGGCTATGTATCCGGCCAAGCGGAACACAATTACAAACCTGCGATCACCCTGCTGGATAGTTCGACACGTTGGACGGAGGATCATTTGCCGTTGCGCTTTCACCGCAGCCAGTTGCTCGGACTCGCACCAGCAGGCCGTTTGGATATTGACTCGCAGGGATTGCTGGTACTCACCCAGGATGGCCGCATCGCCAAACAGCTTATCGGCGAAGATTCCAGGGTGGACAAGGAATATCTGGTGCGCGTGCAGGGCAAGCTGGAGGATAGCGGACTGGCACTGCTCAATCAGGGTCTCAAGCTGGACGGCGAGTATCTCAAGCCCGCCAAAGTGACCTGGCAAAATGAAGACCAGTTGCGCTTCGTGCTGCACGAGGGGAAAAAACGCCAGATCCGCCGCATGTGCGAATTGGTCGGCCTGAATGTGACAGGGCTGAAACGCATCCGTATCGGCAAGGTTAAGCTGGGTGATCTGCCGGTGGGACAGTGGCGGTATCTGGGCCCAGAAGAAAAATTCTAAAACCGAGCAGTTCTAAGCCGGCAAAGTGCCGGATTTTTCGTAACGAAGTGCCAACTCCTGCATCGTGGCGGCCCTGCCAAAATACCAACCCTGCCCGAAGTCACACTTCATTTCCTGGAGCTTTGCCTTCACGCCTTTGGATTCAATGCCTTCCGCAACCACAAGCATCCCCAACGAATGCGCCAACGCAACGGATGAACGCACGATTTCCAGACTCTGCGAAGATTGCAAAATCGGTTCGACGAATGCGCCATCGATCTTTAGCGTGCCGAGCGGATAGCGCTGCAAATGCCTCAGTCCGGAATGACCCGCGCCATAATCATCAAGCGCAAGGCTGCAACCCAATTCAATCAGCCTGTGCATGATCCTCAATGCAGACTCGGGTTGCTCGACCATGACCGTTTCTGTCAATTCCAGCTTCAGTTCAGCGGCATTCATGCTTTGGCTCTCAATGACGGATTTCACCTCTTCCACCAGCATCTCGTTGCTTAACTGGGCTGCCGATAAATTAACGCTGACAAATGGCGATTCATAATCCGTAAATTTCCTGAGCGTCACCCAGTCTCTGCATGCCCGCTCAAGTGTCCAAAGGCCGATTTCATGTATCAAGCCGGTCTGCTCTGCAATCCACAGAAAATCTTTGGGCTGTATCACTCCGTCAGTCGGATGATGCCACCTGATCAGCGCTTCGAATCCGGCGACACGCCCATCGGCAAGATCACAGATCGGTTGATAATAAAGCTGAAATTCTTCACGGGCTAAAGCGCGCTTCATTCCGTGTGCAAGCGATAATTTTTGTGTTGCCTCGTCCTTCACGAGGTTGCGCCGCTTGGTTTGCTCCGGCGAAACTATTCCATCTATCTCTGACAGCGCAGAGCCATCGTTCCTGTTCCTGAAACGCTCCAGAATGACAAGCAACAAATGGCGCAAAACCGGGTCGCTTTTCTCCAACAGCACTTCCATCAGCTTGCGCGGAATAGGCACGAGCACGGTTCTCTCAATCGCTCTTACCGTTGCCGTACGAGGCTGGTAGTCGATCAGGGACACCTCTCCAAACAACTCGCCCTTGCCTATCACTCTGATCCGATGCTCGCCATCCTGCTTCACGACCAATACTTCGACCAATCCATCTTCGATAAGATAGGCGCAATCGCCCATGTCGCCATATTTAAAAATCTGCTGACCGCTAACAAAAATCTCTCGATCAAACTCATCAAACATGCTTCCCCCTACTGGATATAACTGGGTTTGGATTCGCTTATATCCTATTCGAATATATTGTGCGCTACAGCCGAATCCCCATCGATTTAGCTGATTCGAAGCTACTAATAATGGACGATATACCAAAAATCATGATCCGACTACTTTGAGTAGTTATTTGGAAACAACTTTAAAGCAGAAGCTGCTTGTTGCAATAACCCATTAAGTCGAATTCAGTGGGGGGGGAGTGTTGGATTTTTTTCGCTCGACCAGCAACGAATATAACCTGCGACTATCCGCCCGCAGCACGGTGAAGGTGAGTTCGCCCAAGTGAATGTGATCGCCGCGTTTCGGTAATTGTCCTGCGGCTTGCAACACCAGGCCCCCTACCGTGTCATACTCTTCGTCACTAAATTCCGTGCCCAGTGCGGCATTAAAATCGGCGATCTTGGTGTCGGCTTTGACACGATACTGGCCGGAGCGATCTGCGATGATATTGTCTTCCTCATCATCGAAATCGTATTCGTCCTCGATGTTACCGACGATTTGTTCCAGCACGTCCTCGATGGTCACCATGCCGGATACACCGCCGTATTCGTCCACCACCAGCGCGATGTGGTTGCGGTTGCTGCGGAAGTCGCGCAACAGGACATTAAGACGTTTTGCTTCCGGAACGAACACGGCGGGACGCAGCATATCGCGCACATCGAATTCTTCCCCGGCGTAGTAGCGCAATAGATCCTTCGCCAGCAGGATGCCGATGATGTTGTCTTTGTCACCGTCGACCACGGGAAAGCGCGAGTGGGCAGTTTCAATGACAAAAGGAATGAATTTTTCGGGTTGCTCGCTGATGTCGATGACATCCATTTGCGCGCGAGGGATCATGATTTCGCGCACCTGCCGTTCGGAAACTTGCATCACGCCTTCCATCATGGACAGCGCATCGGCATCCAGCAGGTTGCGTTCATAAGCGGAATGCAGCAATTCGACGAGCTGCTCGCGATCTTCCGGTTCACGCAGCAGCAGCGTGGAAAGGCGCTCTAACAGACTGGGCTTGCTACTTTCTGTATCATCCATTTTCGGTACTAGCTTGCATTGTAAGGATCGGGGTAGTGCAATTTTAGCATTAGCTCGGTTTCCAGTGTTTCCATCCCGGCGGCATCGGCATCGCTATCATGTTCATAGCCCTGCAGATGCAAAGCTGCATGAATGGCGAGATGGGCGTAATGCGCCAACAAATCCTTATGCTGTGCGGCCGCTTCGCGCTCGACTACCGGGGCACAGATCACCACATCGCCAGAAAAAGGCTCGGTATCATCGTATACGAATGTCAGCACGTTGGTAGCGTAATCCTTGCCGCGGAAATTCTTGTTCAAATCGCGGCCTTCCGGTTCATCGACGATGCGCATGGTGATGCTTGCCTCGTGTTGCAACGCGACTTTTATCCAGCGGCGAAATTGTGCGCGTGTTGGCAAGCTCTGCGCGCCGCTCGCATATTGTACCGCCAGGGAAAGCTTGTGGGACGAGAGTTTACCCATCAGGTTGCATTTGATATCAGTTCGCCACGTAGCGTGTGGCGCACTACCTGGGTGATTTTTACCTCAACGAAGCGTCCGATCATGCTTGCCGCTCCGCTGAAATTCACCACGCGATTGTTATCGGTGCGCGCGGCCAATTCGAGCGCATCCTTTTTTGACCTGCCTTCGACCAATGCCCGCTGTGTCGTGCCCAACATCGCCTGCGCTACCGCATCCTCCTGCTCGGCTATGCGATCCTGCAAACGCTTCAAACGCGCAGCCTTCACTTCGTGCGGAGTATCGTCGCGCATTTCTGCGGCGGGTGTGCCGGGGCGCGGGCTGTACAGATAACTAAAGCTATTATCGAAGCCTACCTCATCGATCAGCTTCATGGTCGCCTCAAAATCCTGTTCAGTCTCGCCGGGGAAGCCGACGATAAAATCCGAGGTGATGCAAATATCCGGACGTGCCGCGCGCACCCGGCGAATGATGGATTTATATTCCAGCACGGTGTGGCCACGTTTCATCGCCGCCAGGATGCGATCCGAACCGGACTGAACCGGCAGGTGTAAATGGCTGACCAGTTTGGGTGTGGTCGCATACACATCGATCAGCCGTTGTGTCATGTCCTTGGGGTGCGAAGTGGTGTAACGCACGCGAGCGATTTCCTCCAGCGCGGCGATAGCTTGCAGCAGAAAAGCGAAATCCACCGTATCGCCATCTTCGCTCAAGCCGCGATAGGCATTCACATTCTGCCCGAGCAATGTCACCTCTTTCACGCCTTGATTGGCCAGCTCCTGCACATCACGCATCACATCGGCCAGCGGGCGGGAGACTTCTTCTCCACGGGTGTACGGCACGACGCAAAACGTGCAGTATTTGCTGCAACCTTCCATGATGGAAACATAGGCCGTGCCGGAAACTGTCTGGGGTGCGGGCAGGTGATCGAATTTTTCGATCTCGGGGAAGCTGATGTCCACTTGCGAACGTCCCGTCGCAAGGCGTGCTTCCAGCAACTGCGGCAATCGATGCAGCGTCTGCGGTCCGAACACGACATCCACATAGGGCGCACGCTTCAGGATCGCCGCGCCTTCCTGGCTCGCCACGCAACCACCCACGGCTATCAGCAGATCGGGATTGGCCAGTTTCAGTGGGCGCACCCGCCCCAGGTCGGAGAACACCTTTTCCTCGGCTTTTTCGCGTATCGAGCAGGTGTTGAACAGAATGACATCTGCCTCTTCCGGCTTGTCGGTCTGCTCCATGCCCGCCCAGGCGCGCAGCACATCCGCCATCTTGTCCGAGTCATACTCGTTCATCTGGCAGCCGAAAGTTTTGATATGGAATTTTTTTGGCACGCTGCTATTGCATGTAAACAACAGTGGAACCGTTGGGACCGATTGTTTGGTGGTGATAGGTGGATTTGAACCACCGACCTCAGCGTTATGAGTGCTGCGCTCTAACCACCTGAGCTATATCACCGCGAAGAGCGCGGCATTGTCCAGATTTAGCCCTATCTTGTCAATGTGCAGGGAACATTCTTCAACTCGCTTCCGGCAAAATCTTTCTGCAACGCGGTCAATTTTGCCTCTGTAGCTGCATCCGTTCTGTTCAACCTGAATAGGGTGGCTTTAAGCTTGCTGGCGCGCTCGCCAACCTTCGTGGCGTGCACTCCTTTGGTACGCAAGTGATTGAGGAAGTTTTGTGCAGCCTCTCTTGTCTTGAACACGCCCAGTGAAATTGCATTCCGCCAATGACCCGCACTCTGAACAATGAAGTATTCACGGACACCCAGCGCCTTAAGTTCAGCCACTTTCCGGTTGACCGCAGCCTTGTTCTTGAACGGCGGGATATACACCCAATAGCCTATGTCGCGTTCGACCTGGCGTTGGCTTAATTTATCGCCGAGTTGCATGGCGGACAACGCAGCTGAGGCACGCGCCAGATCCGGGCCTGAGAAATCCCCCCACTCCAGACAGACCGGCATATTTGAACTAGCCGGAACCGGAGCAGACATGCTCTGCGACAGATGCAGTCTCGATG
>JADGRM010000095.1 GCA_017880945.1 Gallionella sp.
CTGAAGAACCTGAGCCCGAAACAAAGAGCCAATGACCATGGAACCTGAGAGCCTCCAGAACGTTTTCGACAGCGCGTTTGCAGGAATAAGCCAGGCACGGGAAGCATACACGCCGCAACTGAGGCCGCGGGAAGTGGGCACGATCACCAGCATCGCCACGGGCATCGCAAAAGTTTCCGGTCTCCCCGGTGTGGGTTTTGAAGAGGTGCTGAGGTTTCCCGGCGATGTGTATGGCATCGCATTCAACGTCGACGAAGACGAAATTGGTGTCGTTCTGTTGGGCGACTACTGGCAGTTGCATGCGGGCGATGAAGTCGAACGCAGGGGGCATGTGATGGATGTGCCGGTGGGCGACGGATTGATCGGGCGCATTATCAATCCATTGGGCCAACCTCTGGATGGCAATGGCCCGCTGGCATCCAGCGCACGTTTGCCTGTCGAATGCCCAGCCGCCTCCATCATGGATCGCGCGCCCGTCACCGTACCGTTGCAAACAGGCATCAAGGTCATCGATGCACTCATCCCCGTCGGGCGCGGCCAGCGCGAATTGATACTCGGCGACCGGCAGACCGGCAAGACCGCGATCGCACTCGATACGATACTCAATCAACGTGGCCAGAATGTGCTGTGCGTCTATTGCGCCATCGGCCAGCGCGCGTCCGGCGTGGCCAAAGTGATTGCCGCCCTGCGCGAAAATGGCGCGATGGATTACACCATCGTGGTCGTCACCGAAGGCAACGATCCACCCGGCCTGGCTTACATCGCACCTTACGCAGCGACCAGCATCGCCGAACATTTCATGGAACAAGGCCGCGACGTGCTGATTATTTACGACGACCTGACGCATCACGCGCGAGCCTATCGCGAACTGTCACTGCTACTGCGTCGTCCGCCCGGACGGGAAGCCTTTCCCGGCGACATCTTTTACATCCACTCACGGCTGCTGGAGCGCGCAACACACTTGCGCCCGGAACTCGGTGGAGGTTCATTGACGGCACTACCCATTATTGAAACTGAAGCGCAGGATATTTCCGCCTACATTCCAACCAACCTGATTTCGATCACGGATGGGCAGATCTACCTGTCGCCGTCTTTGTTCGAATTGGGCGTGCTGCCCGCAGTCGATGTCGGCAAATCCGTTTCGCGTGTCGGCGGCAAGGCGCAACGCGCGGCTTACCGCGCCGTGGCGGGCGACCTCAAACTCGCCTACGCCCAGTTCGAGGAATTGGAAACATTTGCCCGGTTTGGCGCCCGGCTGGATGAAGACACCCGCAAGATCATCGAGCACGGGCGGCGCATCCGCGCCTGTCTCAAGCAGCCGGAATTCACGCCGGTGTCCGTTGCTGCGCAAATCGCCGTGCTGCTGGCATTGACCGATGAACTCTTTGACAATGTGCCACTAGACCGGATGAGCGATGCCGAGCTTGCCGTGCGCGAGGCGGCGGCGGAGATTCCGGCCGAGGTGTGCGCGCGATTCGATACTGCCGACAAGTTGAGTGATGAGGATCGCGAAACGATCATAGCAATCGCCCGCCAAGCGCTCGTGCCATTTCAACCCGAGCCGGAAGCGAAGTCTGAAGCCAAGCCGGAGAACCCAACCAAGTCGAGGCCCGAGCCGGAAGCTAAACCAGCAGCTAAACCCAAGGCTGACGGCGGTACCAAGCCGGATGCTCCAGCTGACGATACCAAACCAAAGCCCGATGCATTGGCCAAGGAAGAGCCATGAGCGACACTGCCGCGAGCCTGCGCCGCAAGATCGCCAGCGCCGGAGATCTGGAATCCGTGGTGCGCACGATGAAGGCTATGGCCGCGTCGAGCATCGGGCAATACGAGAATGCGGTGCACTCTCTGGATGATTATTATCGGACCGTGCAACTGGGCCTGGCCGCGTGTTTCAGGCAGGGTGAATCACCAGGTGCCAAGACGCGAGTGGCTCAGAAAGAAACAGGGTCGATTGGCGCGGTCGTGTTTGGTTCTGACCAGGGACTGGTTGGCCAATTCAATGATGTGATGGTGGAGTATGTCGTGAATACGCTGGAAAAGTTGCCGGGTAAAAAAACTGTCTGGGCGGTAGGCGAGCGCATTCAGTCGCGTCTCGCGGACACCGACCTGCAGCAGGGGGAGAACTTTATTCTGCCGAGTTCCATTAGCGCGATTACGCCTCTGGTTGGGCAGATTCTGATCGAGATGGAAAAACAGCGTGAAAAAGGCGGAATCACTCAGATTTACCTTTTTCATAACCGCCCAAAGACCGGGGCGATTTATACACCGGTGAGCCAACGGCTGTTGCCGCTGGATGATGCATGGCGTCGCGAGCTGGCCGCAATCCGCTGGCCGACAGGAAATTTGCCCGAAGTCATGAATGACCGGGAGCGGACGCTGCTGGCATTGGTTCGCGAATATCTTTTTGTCTCGCTGTTCAGGGCATGCGCCGAATCTCTGGCGAGTGAAAACGCCAGCCGCCTGGATGCGATGCAACGCGCTGAAAAAAATATCGATGAGCTATTAGAGGGGCTGAATCAGACGTTTCACCGCCTGCGTCAGAGCGGTATCGACGAGGAGTTGTTCGATGTCATTTCCGGTTTCGAGGCGCTGACAGTAACTCAGAAGCCGAAGCCGCAACAAGGAAGGCCGAAAGGATCAAGATGAAAACCAATGTCAAAGATTTCCGCGTGTCGGCTGGGAAAAAGGTCAAGCTCGATAAGTGGCCGACCCAGGTGAAACCGGTATACAAGTCGAAGAAAAAATATAAGGAGCTCCTCGAAAAACAGGTTGAGGAACTGAGTGAGCAACAACAACTTCACTACGCATCCAACCGTTATGCAGTGCTGCTGATTTTCCAGGCGATGGACGCCGCCGGGAAGGACGGTGCCATCCGGCACGTGATGTCCGGCGTCAATCCACAGGGCTGCCAGGTTTTCAGCTTCAAGCATCCGACCGCAGACGAACTGGAACATGATTTTCTGTGGCGCACCACGCAGGCTCTGCCGGAGCGCGGGCAGATCGGCATCTTCAACCGATCCTATTACGAGGAGGTGTTGATCGTTCGCGTGCATCCGGAGATTCTGCAAGCCGAGAGTATTCCGGATGGGTTGCCGAATGAGAAAACCATCTGGCAGGAGCGCTATCGCTCCATCGTGGACATGGAGGAACATCTCCACCGCAACGGCACGCGGATCATCAAGTTCTTCCTGCACCTTTCGGAAGAGGAACAGCGCAAGCGATTCCTCGAGCGCATCGATGCGCCCGACAAGAACTGGAAGTTCAGCCTCGCGGATATTGAGGAGCGGAAATTCTGGAAACAGTACATGCAGGCCTATGAAGAATGCCTGAGCGCTACCAGTACAAACAATGCGCCCTGGTATGTCGTTCCCGCCGACGACAAGGAAAATGCGCGGCTGATCATTTCCCAGATCGTTCTCGATACATTTAAATCACTCAAATTGGCCTACCCGAAGGCCAGCTCGGAACATCAGCGGGAGTTGCGGTTGATACGCAAACAGTTGGTGAAATAGGACTGTGAAAATGAAGAGGTATCTATGAAAAAAGCATTTCACAAAGATCGGCAAAACGCGGCTCAACAGGGACGGATGGTTCAGAAGCAGGCATCCCTCGATTTCCTGGATCCGGCGCACGAATGGCGCCGCATTTTTGCCGAGACATGGGGCACGTTCCTGCTGGTTCTCGTCGCCGCCGGTGGCGGGGCCGTGGCAGCCAAGAGCGGCGGGACCGTCACCCTGGGCATGCAGGTGGTAGCACCCGGACTGATGGTGATGGCGATCATCTACTTTATGGGCACTGTCAGCGGCGCGCATCTGAACCCGGCCGTCACTTTGGCCTTCGCGGTACGGCGTAATTTCCCGTGGCGCCGCGTGCCGGCCTATGTGTTGGCACAACTGCTCGGTGGTGTTGCTGCAACGTTATTTCTGCATGCCATGTTCGGCAATGTTGGTGCACTTGGCGCGACCTTGCCGGGCCGCGATATCAGCAACGGAACAGCCTTGGCGATGGAAGTGGTGCTGACAGCCGGGCTGGTGAACACGATCCTGGGCACGGCCTCGGGAGCGCGCAACATCGGCACCAACGGTGCCATTGCGGTGGGAGGATACATTGCTCTGGCGGGTCTTTGGGCGGCGCCGATCAGCGGCGCTTCAATGAACCCGGCCCGATCGTTCGCGCCCGACCTGGTGCGCGGCGACCTGGGCACGACGTGGATCTACATAGTTGGGCCGGTGCTGGGTGCCTTGATCGGTGTCGCTTTCGAGTGGATACTCAAAGGCAAACCCACCGTTGCGGGAGCGCTTGCGGCGCAAGGCTCGCTCGATACCGATGATACGGCGAAGCCTGACGCGTGAACAAGGGCGGTGGTGGAGGTGATCAGGATCGAACTGACGGCCTTCTGATTGCGAACCAGACGCTCTCCCAACTGAGCTACACCCCCACGGCCAGCAGGATGCTAAACAGAAACCAGCGGTTTGGGAAGAGGCAATCCGGTTGTCCGGTAAAAGACAGCAAGGTCACTCAGGTCCTCGAATATTCCTGCAGCACCGTCAAAATCATGCCAGTGGGTGTAGGGATTGGTGGTGACATAGGTCTTGATGCCGGCAGCAAGCGCCGAGCGCAAGCCGTTCTCGGAGTCTTCCAGCGCGATGCAGTCGGCGGCGGACAGGCCCATCTTCTCCAGTACCCAGAAATAAATATCCGGCGCGGGCTTCTTGTGCGGCACGATGTCGCCGCAGCCGTTGGCGGCAAAATAATCCGCCCAGTTCTTTCCCAGTCCCACTTCCAGCAGAGCGGAAACATTTTCTGGTGTGGTGGTGGTTGCGATCGCGAGCGTGATGCCTGCGGCGTGCGCATCCTGGATCAGTTGTTTGATGCCGGGGCGCAACGGAATCTGCCCCTCGCGCAACATCGCGGTGTAATGCGCGGTCTTCACCTTATGCAGGTGTTTGACGAACTCGTCAAAGTTTTCGGGTTTGGTGTAACCGGTCAGGAAGTCAGAAACGAAATATTTAATGCGCTCCTTGCCGCCGGTCACTTTGAGCAGTTTGTCGTACAGCGCGACATCCCAGTTCCAGTCCAGTCCGCTTTCTGCGAAGGCTTTATTGAACGACTTGCGGTGTCCGTCTTCGGTGTCGGCCAGTGTGCCGTCGACGTCGAAAATAATGGCTTTGATAGTCATGTGTACCTCTTAAAATCCAGATTTCATCCCAATTGATGGAACTACTGATATGACTACTAGCCATCTGACTGATGAAACAACTAGCCAATCCACTAAGCCACCAAAGAACGGTGGCAAAGTGGCTGGTTATAATCCAGCAAAAGACGCTGGGCAAGTCATTGGTTATAGCCATCCCACTAAGTTGCCAAAAACGGCAACCAAGTGGCTGGTTATGCTGCGTTGCTCGGAAATTTTAGTTACGGCCAACCTAAAGGTTACCCTGCACTGAAACTCTGTTTTCTTGCTTACATATCCCCACATATGCGGCGCTGCGAAGTGCTTCAGGCAGGCAATCCGCGTAGCGGATGCTCGCAAAATTTCCTCGCGCCTTGCATTTGGGTGAACTCTGAATTTTCAGAGGTACCCATTGGGTGTAGGAAAAGACGGGCAGGGTTAGCGACCCATTCCGGGAAGTTTTCCCGCCATGCCGCGCATCAGTTTGCCCATGCCGCCCTTGCTGAACATTTTCATCATTTTTTGCATTTGCTCGAACTGGTTGAGCAACTGGTTGACGTGCATTACCTGCACGCCCGCGCCCATCGCGATGCGGCGTTTGCGCGAGGCTTTGATGAGTTCCGGTTTGCTGCGTTCAAGCGGGGTCATCGAGTTGATGATGCCCTCGGTGCGGGCGATCTGTTTATCATCGATCTTGTTGCCTGCAGCGGCTTGGGAGAGCTGTGCGGGCAGCTTGTCCATCATCGCCGACATGCCGCCCATCTTGCGCATTTGCACGATCTGCATCTTGAAATCGTTGAGGTCGAAGCCTTTGCCGCTTTGCATCTTCCTGGCGAGTTTTTCGGCTTCGCCGTGATCGACTTCGCGCTGCGCATCTTCGATCAGCGACAGTACATCGCCCATGCCCAGCACGCGCGAGGCCATACGTTCTGGATGGAAGGCTTCGAGGCCGTTCGGCTTTTCGCTGATCCCGACGAACTTGATCGGTTTGCCGGTGATCTGGCGCACTGAAAGAGCCGCGCCGCCGCGCGCATCGCCGTCCAGCTTGGTGAGGATGATGCCGGTCAGCGGCAGGGCTTCACCGAAGGCCTTGGCGGTATTCACCGCGTCCTGTCCGGTCATCGCGTCCACCACGAACAGCGTTTCGATCGGTTTGAGTGCGGCGTGCAGCTGCTTGATCTCCGCCATCATCGCTTCATCTATCGCGAGTCGGCCTGCTGTATCGACGATCAGCACGTCGTGGTAATGACGCTTCGCATAATCCAGCGCGGCCAGCGCGATGTCCTGGGGTTTCTGGCTGATGTCGGAAGAGAAGAAGTCCACTTCCAGTTGTTTTGCCAGCGTGCGCAGTTGCTCGATTGCTGCGGGGCGATACACGTCGCAGCTGACCAGCAGTACCTTTTTCTTTTGCTGATCGCGCAACAGTTTGGCCAGCTTGCCACTGGTGGTGGTCTTGCCCGCACCCTGCAAACCGGCCATCAGGATCACGGCGGGCGGCACGGCGGCGAGGTTAAGCGCATCGTTGTGTTCGCCCATCAGCCTGGTGAGCTCACGATGCACCACGCCGATCAGAGCCTGGCCGGGATTCAGGTTGCCGATGACCTCTTGTCCGAGCGCGGCCTGTTTGACCTGGGCGATGAATTCCTTTACGACGGGCAGCGCAACGTCCGCCTCGAGCAGAGCCATGCGCACTTCGCGCAAGGCATCCTGAATGTTGCTCTCGCTGAGCCGTGCCTGCCCGCGCAGGGTCTTGATGACGCCGGATAGGCGTTGCGTTAGGTTGTCCAGCATGGTTGTTTAACAAGTTTAGTGTAGAATTCGTGAAGTCTAAAACATCCTGATAAAAATGCACAGCCTTCTTATTCCCGCGCTCACTTTCGTCGCCTACAGTGCTCTTGCTGCCTATTTCTGGCGTGCCCAGGCGCGAGGCGAGGGCGATGTGTTGAGCCACAACGGGATAGGGCATCTGGTGCTGGTTCCGCTGGCATTGCACGGTTATTTGCTCGGCCAGAGTATTTTCCCCGGGGATGGCTTTGATTTGGGCGTGCTGAACGCGCTGTCGCTGATCGTGTGGCTGACCTTGCTGGTTTACTGGGTGGCGCGTTTCTTTTACCCGATAGGCGGGTTCCAGGCGTTGGTGTTGCCCTTGGCAGCGGTGACCATGCTGTTGCCCGAGCTGTTTCCATCCGAACATCCGTTGGCGAATACCAATTTGCTTGCCTTCAAGGCGCACATTACCGCAGCCATGCTGGCGTATAGCTTGTTCACTATCGCCATGTTGCATGCGGTGTTGATCTCTCAGGTAGAGAAACGGCTGCATCACCCGACTTTGCCGCGCGTACTGCGCAGCTTGCCGCCGCTGCTGACGATGGAAACCTTGCTGTTCCGCATGATCGCGATTGGTTTCGTGCTGCTGACGCTGACGCTGGCATCCGGCGTGTTGTTTTCCGAAGAGATATTCGGCAAGGCCTGGCAATTCAGTCACAAAGTGTTGTTTGGCTTTATCTCCTGGGGTGTGTTCGCTGTATTGTTGTGGGGCCATCACTTTTACGGCTGGCGCGGCCGTGTCGCGGTGCGCTGGACGGTGGGCGGCTTCATATTCCTGCTATTGGCTTATCTGGGCAGCAAGTTTGTCCTTGAGGTGTTGCTCCACCGATAAAAGGGAGCCTCTAAAAATCCACATTTCATCCCAACTGCTGCGTTGCGGAAAAAATTTCTTGCTTACATATACCCCCTATGCGGCGCGGCGAAATTTTTTCCGCGCCTTGCATTTGGGCGAACTCTGAATTTTTA
>JADGRM010000096.1 GCA_017880945.1 Gallionella sp.
CCAGTACGAAGCGCGCCAGCACCCAGCCCAGCAGCACCGCACCTGCGGCGGAGAAAAGGCCGCTCAACAATCCCAGCACGGCAAATTCGCTCAGGTGCAAACGGCGCAGATAGCGGCTGTCCGCCCCCAGCGTGCGCAGGATCGCGGCCTCATGGATACGCTCGTCCTGCGTCGCGAGCAGCGCCGCATACAGCACGGCCACCCCGCTCAGCAGCGTGAACATGAACACCGCGCTCATGGTTTGCGAGATCTGGTCCATGATGTGGCGCACCTGCTCTATCATCGCCTCGGTATCGATCAGCAGCAGGTTGGGAAATTTCTTGATCAGCGCATTCGCAGACTGCGCCTGGCCCGGCGGAAGATGGAAGCTGGTGATATAGCTGGCCGGAAAATCCTCCAGCATACCGGGAGCGGCGACCACGAAAAAATTCACTTGCATAGAATCCCACTGCACCTTGCGCAAGTTCACCACCTTCGCGCTGAACCGGTTGCCCGCCACGTCGTAGGTCAGCGTGTCGCCCATGTTTATTCCCAGCGTTTTGGCGATGCCTTCTTCCACCGACAACTGCCCAAGCGTGCCCTCTCCCCGCAAGGGGGACGCCGGTGGGTGCCCGATGCCTGCGGCATCACCCTTCCGCAGCCACCACTCCCCCTGCACCAACTCATTACCTTTAGGCAAATGATCCAACCAGGACAGATTGGTCTCGCGCTCCACCAGCCCGCGTGCGCGCGGGTCGGGGTAATCGTCGCCGCTGACCGGACGCTGGTTTATCGCGACCAAACGCCCGCGCACCATCGGGAATAATTCCGGCGGCGATAATTTTTGTTTCGCAAAAAAATCCAGCACCGCCGCGCGCTGGTCGGGCTGGATATTGACGATGAAACGGTTGGGCGCATCCGGCGGCAGGCGCGAACGCCAGCTATCCATCAGGTCTGCACGCACAAAAGTAAGCAGCAGCAAGGCCATGCCGCCCAGGCTGAGCGCGACGATCTGCACCGCGTTGCTGCGCCCATGCCGCGCCAGATTGGAGAGCGCATGGCTCCCGAATTTTGCCAAGGCACGCACCAAAATCCACGCCAGCAAACCGAACAGCAGCAAGCCCGCCAGCAAACCGGCCAACACGGTCAGCCCCAGCTTGAGCGAACCGGCCTGCCACAGGAACAGCCCGCACAGCACAGCACCGCCCGATGCGTACAACAAACCGGTGCCTGCTTTCGGTGCACCCAGTTCGCGGCGGATCACGCGCAGCGGCGAAACGCTTTTCAATTGCCACAACGGCAGGAAAGCGAAGCCCAGCAATAATGCCATGCCGCTCGTAGCGGCCTGCCACATCGGCGTCCAGCCGGGCGGCGGCAAACCGGCGTCGCGCATCGAGGCGATCGATTCCACCAGCGCGGCCTGCGCCGCGTAGCCGAGCAGCTCACCCAGCAGCACGGCACACGCGCCGAGCAGCAGGAACTGGTACAGGAAGATGCGCAGCACCTGTGACTGATTCGCGCCGAGGCAGCGCATCATCGCGCAGGCATCCAGATGGCGCGAGATGAAATGCCGCGCGGCCAGCGCGAGTGCGATACCCGCCAGCACAACAGCGGTGAGCGCAGCCAGCCCGAGAAAATGTTCGGCGCGTTCCAGCGCGGTGCGTATCTCGGGGCGCGCGTCGCGCACATCCTCCAGCTTCTCGCCCACACCCATCCGCCCAGCTTCTTGTAACCAGGCGCGCAGATCGGCCACCTGCTTCGCATCGCCTGCCACCACCAAACGGTAGCCGATACGGCTGCCCTCCTGCACCAGACCAGTTGCAGGCAGGTCTGCTGCATTCAAGATCACGCGCGGCGCGAAGCTGGCGAAGCCGACCGACTGATCCACGAAACGCACTACCCGCGCCGCAACCCTCAAATGCAGCTCACCGACGCCCACCTCATCGCCCAGTTGTAATCCCAGCCGCTGCATCAAGCGCTCATCCGCCCACAACGTGCCGCGCGCGGGGATGGTGCTGTTTTCGTTTTTAATGACATGCTGCGCGCCATCGTCGATGATGATCTTCCCGCGCAAGGGATACCCTTGCTCCACCGACATAATGTCTGCCAGCAGATTCTCATTCTTGCCCGCCACCATGCTGGGAAAAGCATCCGACCCGATCACGCGCAGTCCGCGCTGCTGTGCCGCATCGCGATATTCTTTCGGCAATGGCCGCGTCGAGGAGATGCGCAGGTCCGCGCCAATCAGACTGGTCGCCTCCTGTTGCAGCGCCAGCCGCACCCGGTCCGCGAACAGGCCGACGGTGGCGATGCTGCCGACGGCCAGCACCAGCGCAATCAGCAGCACGCGCCACTCCCCGGCGCGCCAGTCGCGACGGAGCAGATTGAGGGAGAGGCGAAGGAGGTTCATACCTCTTCCCCTCGCCCGTTTACGGGAGAGGGGCCAGGGGAGAGGGTCTCGGATGAGATAGCCTCGTTGGAGAGCGCAAGCCGTATCCTCTCCAGCACACTTTCCGTTTCATTCATCAATTCGTTATTCCAAAAACGCAACACTGTATATCCCTGACTGCGCAACCACGAATCGCGCTCATGGTCATATTCCAGATTCTCTGAGTGCTGCCCGCCATCCAATTCGATGACCGACTTCTCTTCCAAACAAATAAAGTCCACCACGTATCGACCCAACGGTTTTTGCCGCTTGAATTTTCTTCCCATGAAACGGTGGGCGCGCAAGTGATACCACAGCTTCTGTTCCGCATCGGTCAAGTTGCGGCGTAAAGTCTTGGCATTATCCAGCAAGCTCATGTTCGCCCTCTCCCCTGCCCCTCTCCCACAAGCGTGAGAGGGAAAATGCTCAGCACGCGCCACTCCCCGGCGCGCCAGTCGCGGCGTAGGAGATGAATAGAAAGATTGATGAGGTTCATTTAATTTTTCTGAATATAGCAACCGTTAGGTAACATTCAGACTGACTAACTTTTCACAATGCTGCAAAAGCTTTATCCAAAACTCCAATCCCCCTACTTGCTCTGGCTTCACACTATCGCCGTCTAGACTTCTGGCATCAAAATTGAATTGGGAACCATCATCGAGCTCAATTAAATATTGCCGCCTATCCTGTTTGAATAACACCCACTTGGGGCGCCATGGATTATGTGCAAAGGCATTACGCAGCTGATTCACCATAATTCTCATGCCCGTCCGTTTGGGGTCTGTATCCACTGATAGTTTTCCAAACACTTCGTCAAGTGATTCATCCAAGGCAAGAGCTGTAGCACTTAAGGCAATTAGCACAATATTCTGAGCTCCTAACTTTAAATCCTCATCGGTCCCCTCCGGAAATGCTGGCAGAACAAGTCCTGTACTTCCAGTGTAAATGTGGACATCACGGGTGAAAATTTCTTTGCTAATGCGTCCTGCTACAATCTCAGCGTTCAGTCTGCACGCAAGGCCAAGGACCGCTTGTGCAGTAGCAATTTTGTTAGCTGGCGTTTCTATTCCTCTTCCATTCATTACATCACCCGCCCCGCCGCCAGATGCAACTGCCTGTTGCAACGCCGCGCCAGTTCTTCGTCGTGGGTGACGAGTATCAGCGTGGTGCCCTGCGCGCGATTGAGTTCCAGCATCAGTTCGATGATCTGGCTGCCGGTGGCGGCGTCGAGGTTGCCGGTCGGCTCATCTGCAAACAATATTTTCGGCTGGACGACGAAGGCGCGCGCGATCGCCACGCGTTGCTGCTCGCCGCCGGAAAGGTGTTTTGGTAAATGCTCCATGCGTTGCGTCAATCCAACACGCCGCAAGGCTTCTGAGGCGCGCTCGCGCGCATCGGGTGCGCCATGCAGTTCCAGCGGCAGCATCACGTTTTCCAGCGCGGTCAACGCGGGCAGCAACTGGAAGGACTGGAACACGAAACCCGCCAGGCGTCCGCGCAGGCGCGCGCGGCCATCTTCATCGAAGGAGAAAATATCCACGCCGTCGAGATACACCGTGCCGCTGCTGGGCGAGTCCAGTCCGGCCAGCAGCCCCAGCAACGTGGACTTGCCGGAACCGGATGCACCGAGTATCGCCAGACTGTCGCCCGCTTCCACGCTGAAATTGACTTCGTGCAAGATGACCAGCGGCTGAGCATCTCCTTCCATTGAGGGACTTGCCACTTGCTTACCGAGATTAATTGCCTGCACAATCGCTGCCATGAAAAACTTATCCTCAAAAATTGTCTTGTTAGTCTTTGCGTTGTGGCTGCCGTTCAACGCACATGCTGAAAAAAACATCCTGGTGTTCGGCGACAGTCTATCAGCCGGATATGGCCTCGCCATAGAAAAAAGTTGGATCAATTTGTTACAGCAGGAATTGCAGCGCACGCAATCCGGATTCAGCGTCGTGAACGCCAGCATCAGCGGCGAGACCACCACCGGCGGGCGGCAGCGCATCGCCAAGGCATTGAAGCAGCATCGCCCGGCTATCGTGATCGTGGAACTCGGCGCGAATGACGGGCTGCGCGGCGCTCCCGTCAGGGACATCGAAGCCAACCTGGGCTATATCATCGAACAGTCGCAGAGCTTCGGCGCCAAAGTGCTGCTGATCGGCATTAGGCTACCGCCGAATTACGGCGAGCCCTACATCACGCAATTCGCCAATGTATATCCGCGCCTCGCACACAAGTATCGCATCCTGGTGCTGCCGTTCCTGCTGGAAGGCGTTGCCGCAGATCAGTTCCAGGCCGATAACCTGCATCCTGTTGCCACCGCACAACAGCACATCATGCTCAATGTGTTGCAGGAATTGAAACATCTACTCCACTGACATTATGCCCAACCATTTAGCGCAAGAAACCAGCCCCTATCTGCAGCAACACGCCGACAACCCGGTGGACTGGTATGCGTGGCATCCGGACACGCTGCGACTCGCCCGCGAACAGGACAAGCCTATCCTGCTCTCGATCGGTTATTCGGCCTGCCACTGGTGTCATGTGATGGCGCATGAATCGTTCGAGGACGCGGAAGTCGCCGCAGTGATGAATGAGCATTTCATCAATATCAAGGTGGATCGCGAAGAGCGCCCCGACCTCGACCAGATCTACCAGACCGCGCATCACATGCTGACGCAGCGCAACGGCGGCTGGCCGTTGACGATGTTCCTCAGCCCGGATGGCACGCCGTTTTTCGGCGGGACTTATTTTCCCAAGCAGGCGCGCTACAACCTGCCCGCTTTTCCAGATCTGTTGAAACGCGTGGCACAGGTCTATGCGAAGAACCGTGCAGAACTTGCCGAACAGGGCCAGCAACTGATCGCGGCTCTGGCCGAAACCTTGCCCAGAGCGGACAGTTCAGGAGTATCGCTGAACGACACTCCGCTTGCTTTGGCAGTGAAGCAACACAAGGAACACTACGACAGCGTGCATGGCGGCTTGGGCAGCGCACCGAAATTCCTGCATCCCGCGGAACTCGATCTGCTGCTGCGCCGCAGCCATGCTAGCGGCGACCAGCAGGCGCTGCACATCGTGCATTTCACGCTGCAACAGATGGCGCACGGCGGACTGTACGACCAACTCGGCGGCGGATTTTGCCGCTACAGCGTGGACGAACGCTGGGATATTCCGCACTTTGAAAAGATGCTTTACGACAACGGCCTGCTGCTAGGCCTGTATTGCGACGCGTGGCAAAACAGCGGCGATCCATTGTTTGCGCGAGTCATCGAACAGTCCGCAGCCTGGGCGCTGCGCGAGATGCAATCCCCGGAAGGCGGGTACTACTCCTCGCTGGATGCAGACTCGGAGCATGAAGAAGGCAAATTTTATGTGTGGCAGCGCGACGAGATCCGCGCGCTGTTAAGTGCCGACGAATACGCGCTGACCGCAGCCTATTACGGCCTGGACAACCCCGCCAACTTCGAGCATCACGCCTGGAATCTGCGTGTCAGTGCATCGCTGGCAGAGATCGCTCAACCCATGGACATCTCCACAGAGCAAGCCAGCGCGTTGCTGGGCAGCGCACAGAAACAATTATTTGCGGCACGCGAGCAACGTGTCCGCCCGGGTCGCGATGAAAAAATCCTCGGCGCATGGAACGGCTTGATGATCACCGGCATGGCGCGTGCGGCACGGGTGTTCGACCGTCCCGACTGGCTGCATTCGGCGCAACGCGCGATGGATTTTGTGCGCAACACCTTGTGGCGCGATGGAACATTATTGGCGACGTATAAGGATGGCAAAGCTCACCTGAACGCCTATCTGGATGATCACGCTTTCTTGCTGAATGCCTTGCTGGAATTGCTGCAGGCCGAGTTTCGCAGTATTGATCTGGCCTTTGCGGTGCAACTCGGTGATGCATTACTGGCAAGATTCGAAGATAAACAGAACGGCGGGTTTTTCTTCACCAGCCACGACCACGAAGTGCTGATCCAGCGCAACAAGATCGGGCCGGACAATGCCACGCCAGCGGGCAACGGCATCGCCGCGCAGGCCCTGCTGCGCCTTGCTGAACTGACAGGAAAAACGGAATATGCAGATGCCGCCGAACGCTGCCTGAAACTGTACTTCCCGGCGCTGCAACAAGCCGCCGCTTATCACAGCAGCCTGTGCACGGCACTCGCAGAATATTTGCAGCCTGCTTCTGTGCTGGTGTTGCGCGGGACTACCGGTGACACAAGCGCCTGGCAGAACGCGTTGCGAGCGCGTTACTTGCCCGACGTGATGACGATAGTTCTGGCTGATGATGTTGCAGATCTGCCCGACGTGCTAGCCAAACCACAGGGAGAGAAGGCCACCGCCTGGCTATGCCACGGCGCGCAGTGCCTGCCGCCAATCACCGATCTTGACGAGTTGCTAAAGCAGTTAAGCTAGTTCGTCATTCCGGCTGGGGTCAGAATGACAGGCAACTAGCGCAACGACACCCCGCCCTGCGTTGAATATCCTATCGCGCTCATCACCCCCACGCCGAAGCGTTTTGCCAGACGGTCAGCCAAGCTTTCCTTCGTGGTGAAGTCCACGATGTTCTCGGCCTTGATGACATCGCGCGCCACCGACTCCAGGCTGCCGTAACCATCCGCCAAGCCCATTTCCACGCCCTTCTGCCCGTTCCACACCAGGCCGCTGAAGGTGTCCGGTGTTTCCTTGAGACGCTTGCCGCGCCCGCGCTTCACCACATCAATGAACTGCTGGTGAATTTCCGCGAGCATCTGTTTGGCGTATTCCTGCTGGGTGGCGCTGAGCGGAGAAAATGGATCAAGGAAACCCTTGTTGGCGCCGGCCGTGATCAGGCGACGTTCCACGCCGAGCTTCGCCATGATTCCGGTGAAACCGAAGCCATCCATCAGCACGCCGATCGAGCCGATCAGACTGGCCTTGTCCACGAATATCTTGTCCGCAGCCACGGCCACGTAATAACCGCCCGATGCGCAGATGTCATCCACCACCACGTACAGCGGGATCTTTGGATACTGCGCGCGCAGACGGCGAATCTCATCATTGATCTGGCCCGCCTGCACCGGGCTGCCGCCGGGACTGTTGATGCGCAGGATTACACCTTGAGTGCCTTTGTCCTTGAATGCATCCTGCAAACTGGGGATGATACTGTCCGCACTCGCCGCACTATCCGACGCGATCACACCCTGCAATTCCACCAATGCGGTGTGTTTGCCGACGCCCAATGCAGCATCATTCTTTCCCACCCAGCCCATGTAAATGAACAGCACCGTGAACATGAATCCCAGCGTCAGTACCTTGAAGAAGATGCTCCAGTGCCGCGCGCGGCGCTGTTCCTGCACGGCAGACATCGCCAATTTTTCCAGTACACCGCGTTCCCAGTTGTTTTGATCTGTCATCACAATTCCTTTATAAAATTCGTTAAGCGTTTGCTTTAAACCAAGTCCTTAGTTGCGCAAAATCATCCACCAGCGCGAGCGGATTCAATTCCCGCAACTGCTCCGGCGGATGGGCACCGTGTCCCATCGCCACCGCATCCACC
>JADGRM010000097.1 GCA_017880945.1 Gallionella sp.
GAGGTGATCGAACCGCGCGTGGAAGAATTGTATTCGCTGGTGCAGCAGGAGTTGCGCCGTAGCGGTTTCGAAGAGTTGTTGTCGTCGGGCATCGTGATTACCGGCGGCAGCAGTGCCATGCAAGGCATGGTCGAATTGGGCGAGGAAATTTTCCATCTGCCGGTGCGTTTGGGTATCCCGAAATATATCGGCGGGCTGTCCGATGTGGTGAAAACTCCGCGCATGGCGACCGGTGTGGGGCTGCTGTTGTATGGCCTGGAACATCATCAACGCAATGAGGAGACGCGTATGCAATCGAATTCATTTGGTGACGTGCTGGCAAGGATGAAGACCTGGTTGCAGGGAAATTTTTAGCGGTTTTTTTAGGGGTTGGTTGTTCGGGTAATTTCAAGGTTGGTATTTAGTAATTATTTTCAAGGAGACGATGATGTTTGAAATCATGGAAGCACAAACTCAGGATGCGGTGATCAAGGTGATCGGTATTGGCGGCTGCGGCGGTAATGCCGTGGATCATATGATCGAACAAGGCGTGCAGGGAGTCGAGTTCATCGTCATCAACACCGATGCGCAAGCGCTCAAGCGCAGCAAGGCACGCACCCAGTTGCAGATCGGTTTGAACATCACCAAGGGTCTGGGCGCGGGTGCCAAACCCTCGGTTGGCCAGGCGGCGGCAGAAGAAGATCGCGAGCGTATCAAAGAGATGCTGACCGGTGCACACATGGTGTTCATCACTGCCGGTATGGGTGGCGGTACCGGAACGGGTGCTGCACCTATCGTCGCGCAAATCGCAAGAGAATTGGACATCCTGACCGTGGCAGTGGTCACCAAGCCGTTCGCTTACGAGGGCAACCGGATGCGTTTTGCCAAGGCCGGCATCGAGTCCTTGACCGAATATGTCGATTCTCTGATTATCGTGCCGAATTCCAAGCTGATGGAAGTGCTGGGTAAGGATGTCACCGTGCCGGAAGCTTTCAAGGCGGCCAATGGTGTGTTGCAGGGGGCAGTGGCGGGTATCGCCGAGGTCATCAATGTTCCCGGCTTGATCAACGTGGACTTTGCCGACGTGCGCACCGTAATGTCGGAAAACGGCATGGCGATGATGGGTTCGGCGATTGCCTCAGGCCAGGATCGTGCGAGGGTCGCGGCTGAACGCGCGATTGCCAGTCCGCTGCTGGAAGATATGGATATGTCGGGTGCGCGCGGCGTGCTGGTGAACATCACGTCGAGCAGCAGCCTGAAGCTGAAGGAGATCGACGACGTGATGGAATGCGTGCAGTTTGCCGCCGAAGAAGCCACCGTGATAGTCGGCTCGGTGTTCGACGAAGCCATGGGCGACCAAATGCGTGTGACAGTCGTGGCGACAGGCCTGGGCGCACCGCTGGCGCGCAAGCAAGCCAAGCCGGAAATCGTCTATCAAAATCAGGATATGCAGAGGACAGGCACGCATGATGAACCGATGGCTAATGTGAATTACGGGGAGCTGGAAACTCCAACCATCATGAGGAGCGGCCGCAGGGCGGCGGTGGATGCGATGGAAAAATCCGGCGTGGATACCTATGACATCCCGTCATTTTTGCGTAAGCAGGCAGATTGATTCAAGACGGTGGGCTGCGCCCTGCTTGAGGACTGTGTTAAAATGAACCATATTTTCAAAGAATAGGATAGCGATGGTTAAGCAACGCACCTTGAAAAATCCCGTCAGCGTGACGGGCGTCGGCTTGCATAGCGGCGAAAAGGTCACGCTCGGATTGCGTCCGGCCCCGGTCAATACCGGAATCGTGTTTCGCCGCGTGGACGTAAAGCCGGTCGAGGTGATTCGTGCGCGCGCCGATCTGGTTCATGACACGCGTTTGTCCACCTGCATGGAACAAAACGGCGTGCGTGTCGCCACCATCGAGCATCTGATGTCGGCGCTCGCCGGCCTGGGTGTGGATAACGCTTATGTCGATCTGGACAGCGCGGAAGTGCCGATCATGGACGGCAGTGCGGGAACGTTCGTCTTCCTGTTGCAATCATCGGGTCTTGTTGAGCAATCCGCTGCCAAGAAATTCATCCGCATCAAAAAGACCGTGGAAGTAAAGCAAGGTGACAAATGGGTGCGCTTTGATCCATACCACGGCTATAAATTAACTTTTACCATCAATTTTTCCCACCCTGTGTTTGCCAATACCAAACAGCACGTCACGATCGATCTGGATGATGAATCTTACGTGCGCGACATCAGCCGGGCGCGCACCTTTGGTTTCATGCAGGAAGTCGAGAGCATGCGCGCACAAGGCCTGGCATTGGGTGGCAGTCTGGACAACGCCATCGTGATGGACGACTACCGCGTACTGAATGCAGACGGATTGCGTTTTGAGGACGAATTCGTCAAGCACAAAGTACTCGATGCAATCGGCGATCTCTACTTGCTGGGCTACCCGTTGATCGGTGCCTTCTCCGGCTACAAATCGGGCCATGCATTGAATAACGCCCTGCTGCGTGAACTGCTTGCCGATGAACAAGCGTGGGAATATGTCACGTTCAATAGCGTGGAAGAGGCACCCGCATTTCTAAGATTGCAATTACAGGCTGCCTGATCAAAGCATGAACGCGGCGGGTTTATGTTGATCCTGCGCCTATTTATAGTGTTGGTGGCATTGCTGCTGGTGTTGAGCGGCGGGATGTACATCATTACGCGCAATCGGCGCTATCTTGAATTCGCGTGGCAAACATTGCGCTTTGCCGGACTGCTGTTGTTGGTCTTTGCCTTGTTGTTCGTGCTGGAACGTTATGTGTTAGTGGGGTGGCGGGTTCTGCTTTAGCCTTTATCTACCAACTTCTCCAGCGCGAGTTTGAGTGGCGAGTCGTTCAGGCTCATGCTGAGTTCTTTTAATGCGTCTTGTGCCGTTTTACTGAGTTTGTGCGGTGCCGGTTTGGGTTGCAGACGATCGAAGGAAACTTGCACCTTGACGCGGATTCCGCTAACCTCGCAACCCCTGTTTTGCATCAGGACGGCCAGTTCCGGTGCAAGTTGGCGCAGTTTCGCAGCGATAGTGGCGTTGGCAACGGCGACGATGAGTGTACCCAGTTGCAGGCTCAATATCTGAACGGACTGGGTAAGATGGGGCGGCGCAACAGCCGTAAAGTGGCGTTGCAAGGCTGACAGGGCATCGACCTTGGTCAGCAGGGGACATAGTTCCTGATTGCCGTTTAGCAGTGTTTTCAGATGTTTCGACACAAATTTCAGATCACTTGAGGAGGGGGAAGCATGAATATTATTCTAGTTTCCAATCGCTTGGTAAAAACTCGCAGCATTTCGCTGGGTGCCTGGCAGATTACGTTGTTGCTGATGATGCTGTCCGGGTTGATGCTCGGGGCGGCTATGACCCTGCAATACGCGCTGGTGCGCTTTGCTCCGGAAGGTTTGAGCGACGAGATACGCATCCTGTTATCCCAGGTGCAGAACGACGAACAACAAAAACAGCAGTTCTACCTGCATAGCAGTCTGGATGCCATGGCGGTCAGGGTCGGTCAGATGCAGGCTCAGGTACAGCGCCTGGATGCGCTTGGTGCGCGCCTGACCAAGCTGACCGGTATGAAACCGGAAGAATTCCAGTTTGCCAAACCGCCCGCGCAGGGTGGGCCTCTGGTGATCTTCCCCGCCAAGGAAATGTCCGAAAACGGTTTGGACCAGCAATTGGATAGATTGAGTCACGTGGTCAATGATCGCGGCGACAAGTTGCTGGCCCTGGAAACCATGCTGTTGCAGAATCAATTGAGCCGCAAGTTGCTGCCCTCTATTCCTCCTGTCCACACGGGCTATTATTCCTCGAATTTTGGTTGGCGCCTGGATCCGTTTACCGGCGAAAACGCCATGCACGAAGGAGTGGACTTTGTGGCGGATGCCGGAACGCCGATTTATGCTTCAGCCGGGGGAGTTGTTGAGTATGCGAGCATGAATCCCTCGTATGGTAATATGGTCGAGATTGATCACGGCAATGACATTGTTACACGTTATGGACATGCCTCTAAATTGTTCGTGAAAGTCGGCCAGGTAGTGCGGAGAGGCGAGAAGATCGCCGAGGTGGGAAGCACCGGACGATCCACCGGCAACCACCTGCACTTTGAAGTCCGTTATAAAGGTGTTGCCCAGAATCCCGTGCGCTTTCTGGAAAAAGCCGCCAGTTAACAGTGATGGTAATGGTGAGGGTGGGGTGATGGGTTACCTCACCCTTTATTTTTGCAAGACACCCCCTGCAGTTGAGAATATAAAAATATGATTTCCAGTGTTTTGAAAAGTATCTTTGGTAGCCGCAATGACCGCTTGCTCAAGCAATATCGCGCTACAGTAGAATCCATCAATAAGCTAGAAGCAGACATCGTCAAGTTAAGCGATGAAGAGTTGCGTCAGAAAACCGCTAACTTCAGGCAACGATACACACAGGGCGAAGCGCTCGATGCGCTGCTGCCGGAGGCATTTGCCGTGGTGCGCGAGGCGAGTTTCCGATCGTTGGGGATGCGTCATTACGATGAACAGATGATCGGCGGGATGGTATTGCATTACGGTAAGATCGCCGAGATGCGCACCGGCGAAGGTAAAACCCTGATGGCTACCCTGCCGGTCTATCTGAACGCGATTTCCGGCAAGGGCGTGCACGTCGTTACGGTGAATGATTATCTGGCCGGTCGCGATGCCGAGTGGATGGGCAGGGTATATCGTTTTCTGGGCTTGTCGGTGGGTGTGATCCTGTCACAGATGGAAGCAGCCAACAAACAGGTCGCTTACGCTGCCGACGTTACTTACGGCACCAACAACGAATTCGGCTTCGATTACCTGCGCGACAACATGGCGACGCAGGTCGGCGAACGTTTTCAGCGTCCGCTCAATTACGCCATCGTGGACGAAGTGGACTCGATCCTGATCGATGAGGCGCGCACCCCGCTGATCATTTCCGGCCAAGCCGAAGATAACGTGGATATTTATGTGCGCATCGATAAATTGGTGCCGCAGTTGGTGCGCAAGGCAGGGGAAGCCGATGCAGAAGGTCCGGGCGACTACAGCGTGGACGAGAAAAACAATCAGATTCTGCTGACCGAGTCCGGTCATGAACACGCTGAAAACATACTCACCCAAGCCGGGTTGTTACCGGTTGGCGGCAGCTTGTATGACACTGCCAACATCACCCTGATCCACCATTTATATGCGGCATTGCGCGCGCACAACCTGTTTCATCTTGACCAACATTATGTGGTGCAGGATGGCGAAGTGGTGATCGTGGATGAATTCACCGGTCGGCTGATGGCGGGGCGGCGCTGGTCTGATGGCCTGCATCAGGCGGTGGAAGCCAAGGAGGGCGTGACCATCCAGAAGGAGAATCAGACGCTGGCTTCGATCACCTTCCAGAATTATTTCCGCATGTACGGCAAGCTGGCCGGTATGACCGGTACGGCGGATACCGAGGCCTATGAATTCCAGCAGATCTACAGCCTGGAAACGGTGATCATCCCGCCACATCGCCCGACCATACGCAAGGATATGATGGACAAGGTATATCTCACCGCCAAGGAAAAATATCATGCGGTGATCGATGACATCAAGGATTGCTACAAGCGCGGGCAACCGGTGCTGGTGGGGACGACCTCTATCGAGAATTCAGAATTGCTGTCGGGGTATCTGGAGCGGGACAAGCTGCCGCATCAGGTGCTGAATGCCAAGCAGCATGCGCGTGAAGCTGAAATCATTGCTCAAGCAGGACGGCCGAAGATGGTGACCATCGCCACCAACATGGCGGGACGCGGCACGGACATCGTGCTGGGCGGCAATGTCGAGAAACAGATCGAGCTTCTGCATGAAGATTCCAGCTTGACCGAGGCAGACAAAGAGCAGCGTATCGCCCAATTAAAGAACGAATGGGTGCAACTGCACCAGCAGGTGTTGGACAGCGGCGGGCTGCATATCATCGGTACCGAGCGCCACGAATCGCGCCGCGTGGATAACCAGTTGCGCGGCCGTTCCGGCCGCCAGGGCGACCCGGGTTCAAGCCGCTTCTTCCTGTCGCTGGAAGATCCGCTGCTGCGCATTTTTGCATCGGATCGGGTCACCGCGATCATGAACAAGTTCAAGTTGCCGGAAGGCGAAGCGATCGAGCATAGCTGGGTGACGCGCGCGATCGAGAATGCGCAGCGCAAAGTCGAGGCGCGCAACTTCGACATGCGCAAGCAGATCCTCGAATACGACGATGTCGCCAACGATCAGCGCAAGGTGATCTATCAGCAGCGCAGCGAGTTGTTGGAAAGCGCCGATATCACCGAAACTATCCAGGCGATGCGCGAAGACGTGCTGGACAACACCATCAGCCTTTACATTTCTCCTCATTCGATGGAAGAGCAATGGGACGTGCCTGCGCTGGAAAAAATATTAGCTGCCGAGTTCCGTCTGGAATTGCCGTTGGTACGCTGGCTGGAAGAGGATAAACAGCTTAATGAAGCGGGTTTGCGCGCGCGCATCACGGAGCACGCCCAACTGCAATATCAGGCCAAGGTGCAAACGGTTGGTGGGGAAGTGATGCATCATTACGAACGCATGATCATGTTGCAAAGTCTGGACGTGCATTGGCGCGAGCACCTGGCTGCACTGGATCATCTGCGCCAGGGCATCCATTTGCGCGGTTATGCACAGAAGAATCCGAAACAGGAATATAAACGCGAGGCGTTCGAATTGTTTTCGATGATGCTGGATGCGATCAAGCGTGAAGTGACGCAGGTATTGATGACCGTACAGGTGCGCGGCGAGGAGGATGTCGAGGCGGCAGAGGCTGCACCTGCGCCGGGAAATGTGCAGTATCACCATGCCGATTATGATGAAGCGCTGGCCCAGCCGCCAGAAAATCAGTCCGCGGGGAACCCATCAACCGAGGAAGAACGTAAGCCGTTCGTGCGTGATGAACAGAAGGTCGGACGCAATGATCCGTGCCCCTGCGGATCCGGCAAGAAGTATAAGCAGTGCCATGGCAAGTTGAGTTAAGGAGACCTCTAAAAATCCAGATTTCATCCCAACTGATGGAACGACTGAGATGACTACTAGTGAAACCACTAGCCATTCCGCTAAGTCACCAACAAACGGTGACCAAGCGGCTGGTTATAGCCATCTGACTGATGAAACCACTGGTAAAACGACTGATATGACTACTAGCCATCTGACTAACCCAGCAAACGACACTGGGCAAGTCATTGGTTATAGCCATCCCACTAAGCAACCAGAAGACGTTTGCCAAGTGGTTGGTTATAGCCATTCCACTAGGTTGTCAAAAGACGACAACCAAGTGGCTGGTTATGCTGCGTTGCGTAAAAAATTTCTTGCTTACATATCAAATGTAGGGAAGTTGAAGAACCCAACAGGCCGGATCACATTCCCTTCCAATAATTTCGACCTGGCATCTTTAAATTCCTCAAGGAGAAATGACCAATGGATGACCACGTCAACCGGTTCGGCTCTAACTCGATTGCGCAAAACTACCACAATTTTTTGCTCCCGCGACTATTCGTTGCTGAACAGCCTTCCTGACACCCAATAAAAAGGGCACCTTGCGGTGCCCTGAATTGAAGCGTTACGCTTCAAGGAGTTTTTCTTAGTGGTTGTAGGCGTTCTCGCCGTGATCAGCCAAGTCGAGGCCTTCTTCTTGTGCTTCGTCGCTTGCGCGTATGCCGATTGTTTTCTTCAGGATAAACAGAATCACAAAGGCAACGAAACCAGACCACACCAGCGTAATGCCGATGTCCTATAACTGAGAGACAATCTGCCCCATGGCATCGAAATCACCGACCTTGTTGGCAACGTAGTCGTAGACGCCTTGGCCGCCGAGCGCCGGATTGACGAATATGCCGGTGCCGATGGAACCGATCATACCTCCGACGCAGTGCA